>CALWRL010000047.1 GCA_944383945.1 uncultured Clostridia bacterium | reverse complement strand
TGTCATAAACAACACCTCTTGTAATGATAAAAGGATCAAATCCAACTTCGCCAGAAAGAGAACTCATGTTAATAACTGCAACACAAATTCCTTCTTCCGAAAGTTGTTTTCTTTCTTTCAAAACCGAGCTTTCCATATCTCCAAGACCATATCCATCAACAAGCCTAATGCCAGCTGTAACAAATCCGGCTTGTTTAATATAATTTTCGCCCATTTCAACTTGCATTCCAAGTTCTGGCAAAATAATATCTCTTGAATTCATTCCCATAGAAATTGCAAGTTCTTTGTGTTGTTTTAGGTGCCTATATTCACCATGAACAGGAATAAAGAACTTTGGATTAGTTAAAGCATGAATGGTCTTTAATTCTTCTTGGCAAGCATGCCCCGAAGCGTGAACATCAGCAAGTTCATCATAAATAACATCAGCCCCATTTTTATACAATGCATTAATAACATTATAAACGGCCTTTTCGTTTCCAGGAATTGGAGAAGCGGAGAAAATAACAACATCGCCATCTCCAAGCTTAACCTTTGGAAACTCTCCATGAGCCATTCTGGTTAACGCACTAAGAGGTTCTCCCTGGCTACCTGTGCAAAGAATCAAAAGTTCACCATCTGCATATTTGTCTATTTTTTCAATATCAATAATAATTTCTTTATTGTAAGAAAGTTCGCCAATTTTGGCGGCGGCCTCTGTAACATTAATCATGCTCCTACCGGCAAAAGCAACTTTTCTTTTAAATTTTTCAGCCAACCAAAGAAGTTGTTGAAGTCTATGAACATTAGAAGCAAAAGTTGCAACAAAAAGTCTTTTCCCAATAAACTTTTTAAAAAGTTCCTCAAGAGTTCTACCAACATTGGCTTCGCTCATAGAATAACCTTTTCTGCAAACATTTGTGCTTTCACAAAGAAGCAAATTAACACCCTTTTTCCCAAGTTCACCAAACCTAGTTAAATCGGTCATAACTCCATCAATCGGCTCAAAATCAATTTTAAAGTCCCCCGTGTGAATAATGTTTCCAACAGGAGTGGAAATGCAAAGTGCAAGCGAGCCAGCAATTGAATGGCTAACTTTAATAAATTCAATTTGGAAATTGCCTATTTTTAATAAATTTTTTGGCTTAACGCTAACAGCTTTATATTCAATTTTATGTTCTTGCATTTTGTTATCCAAAAGAGCAAGTGTCATAGGACTTCCGTAAACAGGAACCTTTAGTTCGTTCAAAATATATGGCAAACCACCAATGTGATCTTCATGTCCGTGGGTTATGATAATTCCCTTAACTTTATTTCTGTTTGCCAAAAGATAAGAGATGTCAGGAAGAACCAAATCAATTCCAGGAAATTCTCCGGTTGGAAAAGCCAACCCGCCATCAACGATGATAATTTCGTCATCATATTCAATTGCGGTCATGTTTTTACCAATTTCTCCAACACCACCTAAAAAAGTTATTTTAACAGACTTTTTAGGTCCTTTAAAAGGTTGAGAACTTTTAACCAAATTGTTTTGTCCTCTAAGGTCTAAGCCATTGCCAAGTTGCAAAGGTTTTTTATTTTTTGACATTTTTATTTTGTTGTCAACCTTTTTGTTTTCATTGTTTAAAAGATTAACATCGTTTTTTTTGTTAACTTTTTTATTAATTTTCAATTTTTTTTCATCATTAGAATTTGAAGATAAAACTTCAAAATTTGCCCCATCACGGAGCGACAAATCATTTTCCATCATAATCAATATTTCCTTTATATAAATTTAAAGCAATGCTTTATAAAAACTAAATTAAATTTTTAAGTTTGCAAAACGAATCTTTTTCTTCCAATTTTTTAGGTGAAAGAATTGTATCTAAATCAACATAATATCTCATGCCTTGACTTCCATAGAACATAACCATTTCAAAAACATAAAACATACAAACAAAAACAGGAATAATAATAGGGAAAGCAAATGTCCCAAACAAGTAATTAAATGCAACAGCTAAAAGCATAATGCAAATTGCAGTAGAAAAAACTTTCAAAAATCTTCTAGAAACAGCTTTAAACCCTTTAACAAATCCTTTAAACATGTTGCAATCATAAACAACAATAGCAGGCATCCAGCCAGAAAACAAAGTTTTCTTTAATGCAACAAGTCCAACTAAAACAGCCAAAACAATAAACGGCATGAAATAAACCAAAACGCCACCAATAGCAGATAATCTAAGAGTAAAAATAAGACAAATAACAATTAAAATATTAATAGGCAATAAAATCAAATTTTTAAAAAGTTGAAATCTAACAGACCTGCCAAAATATCTCATATAAGAACCAAAAAAGGAATACCTAGTTAAACTAGACATATACCCGAAAAGACATTGTCCAACAGGAAGATCAGCAAGCCCAATTAAGAAAGGGAAAAGATATAATAAAACAAAGCAAATATAAAAAGCAACGCCAGGGTTAGATTCCCAAAAACCAATAAAAATTTCCAAAAAATTTATAACAATTTGATTAAAGTTAACAATAAAATCAAAAGGATTTATGGAAACATTAAAATTTGTTAAAACCTTACCAACTTCGGTTAAATTTCCAGCCGAGTTAAATTCGCTAGCAATGGTTCCAAAAAAAGGTGCAAGAAGACCAATAACAATTCCGCAAACAATGATATAATAAAGAATTAACTTCCAAACTAATGAAAAGTTAGCAACTAATAATTTAGTTGAGTTTTTAAACATCATTGTTTTTTTACCACCATTTTATAAATTTCTCTCATATTAACATATATTAAACAATCTTCAAAATTTTTCAAATCTAATCCAATTGTTTTATTAACTTTACCAATTCTGTAAATAAGAGTGTTTCTATGAACATAAGAATTCGCAGATGCCTGAGAGATGTTTAACCCGCCATGAACAAAAGCATCAACAGTTTCATTAATTGCATCATTTTCCAAAATTTTAATTAAATCTTTGTTTTTAAAAATTTTTTTATAGTCCGAAACTTTAAGCTTTTTTCCAACAACCTGTTCGCTCTTAAACAGATTTTTGTTAACTTGATTTAAAAAAACAGCACTTTCCTCTTTTTTCATTAAAACTCCTAATATAATGGCTATTCTTCAATCGAACCAAGTTTAAACTTAATGGTTCGTTTTGTCAAGTCCTTTGCAACATCTTGAGAAGAAGTAGCAAGAACCAAAGTAATTTTTTTAGCTAAAAATTGTTTTTTAATTAAATCACTAATTTTTTCATATTGTTCAGGAGAAAGCGATTCAAAAATGTTGTCAATCAAAACAAGTTCAAGTTCTCTTAACGAAAGTCTTGCAAAGGAGAGTATATATTTATCGAAGAGAGATAAGTTTTTAACTTTTTCATCTCTAAACTTTTCCAAATTAAAATCAATTAAAAGTTTATTAATTTGCTCTTCTCTTTCCGATTTATTAAGTTTCCTAACTTTTAAAAGATATTGCAAATTTTGATAAACAGTTTTTTTCTCAAAAAAAACCGGCGATGCTGGAATATAACCCATATCAATATCAAATGAAAAATCTACTTTTTTAAGTGGAATATCTTTTAAGTAAACTTCACCAACATAATCTTTTTCAAGCTTGCACAAAATTCTTAAAAAAGTGGTTTTCCCGCTAAACTCTTCTCCAAGAAGCGAAACAGCCTCTCCTTTTTTAATATGCAAATTTATATCGTATAGAGCAAAAAACTCTTTAGTAAACTTAAAGCTAAGATTTTTAACAACAATCATTTTACCTCACAAAACTATAATAGTTATAAACCACAATAAAAAAAAAATCAACTGTTTTTAGCAGTTGAAAAAAATTAAAATAAAGTCCTAAGCAAAAGCCCTATTAAAAAACTAAAAATAGTTAAAAGAACAGTCCTAAGCAAAACCCATGAAGCATATTTCTTTTGCTTTTGCAAATCTTTTTTAAAAAGTTTGCCTTTGGGTTTAAGTTCAACGCAAAAAACAACGCCATTTTTGCTTTCAGATTTAACATAATCAATCAAGCCCTCTTTTGAAAGCGAAATCATAATTTCATCAACTCCGCTGGTTGAAACAGCAAATTTTTTAACACACAAAAAATCAATAATTTGTTGCATAGAAATAAGTTTAGTGCCTTGCTTTTCGCACATTTCAAAAATGTAAAGCATAACTAGTTTATCTTTTTTATCAAGCATTAAAATTAGTATTCCAATTTTTAATTTTTTTAAATATGTAACCTTTCCTAGTGTTGTCAATTTTTCTAATAAGTTTTTCTTTCTCTCTTTCAATAACAGATTTACTTTCAACAACTTTAGGAATTTCCGGTCTAGACATAATGTAATATCTAAGTTCATCTAACGCATGGTCTTCATTTTTCATCGGCCTATCATTAGTCCCCCAAAAATAGCCTTTAATTTCTCTTATCATGTTAACGCAATTTTTAAAGATAAAAAGCCTGCTTTTTCCCTCCGCATTTTTTAAATAAGCCTTAACCCTGTTAATTCCTGTAAAAAGATCCTTGTTAACTTTTGGATTAACATTAATTCCATTTTCAAAAAAGAGTTCACAAACACTTTTAATTCCAGAAAGAGTTGTTTGAGTTGCAGCCGAATCAATAAGTGCCTCGTATTTCCCGCCAAAACCTTTTTTCCAATCAAGCCTCTCGCAAATTTTTTTAATCGCGTTAGAGTGGTAAACAACATCTTTTTCCGCCTCATAATGTTCAGCAATAACATAAACATTTCCATCAAAATCAACAGCGTAAAAATGAGCAGAAAGAGGATTATTAAGCCCAGGGTCAATGGAAATATTGTCAAACCATTCTTTCGGAACATTAAATGGTTCAATAACATGAATTTCAGGGTCAAATTCGGGATAAACCAACCCGCCAACAGCAGAAAACTTGCCATAACACCTACTTTCAAGCTCTTCCTGGCTCATGCTGGATTTAAGGCTGTTAATTTCTCCTTTATCTAAATATGGATTATCGTCCCAGTTCATGGTAATGCTCCAAATTTCTTCATCGTTAGATTTATTCAAATAAATCTCATCATAAACCCAACTAAGCCCTTTAAGAGGGGTCATTGTTCCAAAAATTTCACCTTTTTTGTCTAAAACCCTCATTCTACATTCTTTGTAAATATCTTTTGGAGTTT
>CALWRL010000046.1 GCA_944383945.1 uncultured Clostridia bacterium | reverse complement strand
TATCAAAATATTAAATATTGGCAAAACAATTTTATAATTTACCTTGAAATAGTTTAATTTTTGTAATAATTAGATTTTTCATTTCTTCCTTTGCATCAGAAAAGAAAAATCTAGGATTAATTTCTTTTGGACATGCTTTTAAATTTTTTCTTAAAGAAGCTATAAAACAAATTCTTAAATCTGTATCAACATTAACTTTGCAAACATTGTGATGTTTACAAATTTCGGAGATATCTTCAACTGAAACTCCTTTTGCATTTTTAATTTTACCGCCCCTTGCATTTATTTGCTTTATTAATTTCAAATCAACTGTTGATGCACCATGCAAAACAATTGGAAATTTGCCAAGTTCTTTTTCAATATTAGACAAAATATCAATTCTTAATTTTGGGTCTCCCGAAAATTTGTATGCCCCATGCGAAGTTCCAATTGCAACAGCAAGTGAGTTAACTTTTGTTAAATCAAGAAATTTTTTTGCTTCTTGTGGATTTGTGTATTTGGAATCTTTTTCATCAACTATTGTGTTATCTTCAATTCCAGAAAGAGTTCCAATTTCTCCTTCAACAAAAACGCCATGCTTATCTGCATATTTAACAACTCTTTTAGTTAGTTTAACATTTTCATCAAAAGGCAAAGCGCTTCCGTCTATCATAACAGAATCGAAACCAGCATCAATTGCTTTTTTGCAAACTTCAAACGATTTTCCATGGTCTAAATGAAGATATGCAGGATATTTCTTTTTTTCTGTAAGCGCTTCAAACATCATAACAGTTGCATCAATTCCCATATATTGCAAAGCACTTTCGCTAACAGAACATATAACAGGAGAAGCTGTTATTTCTCCAGCCTCTAAAATTGCTTGAAGAGTTTCAAGGTTATAAAAGTTAAAAGCCCCTATTGCAAATCTTTTTTTTAATGCTTTTTCAAATGTAACAAAAATTGAATCCATTTTCTCCCCCATTTTTCAACATAACTTTACCAAAAATAACACAAATCGCAAAATGTTTTACATACAGGCATCATATTATATTTTGAGGTGAAAATGAAAAAATATTTAGTTTTATTTGGTTGTTTATCATTAATTGCTTTTGTAGTTATGCTTTTTGGAGGTTGCACAACATCAAATATCAAAGATAAAGTTTCAGATATGAGATATGGAATTTTTGATGGAAGTTGTGAAAACTACAACGCAACTTTTGTTTACGGAATGAGAGAAAATCCATATTTATTAGATGGAAATGCTAACAAAACAGTTGAATTTGGAATTATATCTGTTTGTTTTAATGAAAAATTAAAAGAAACCGACATTGTCAATTATTCAATAAAAATAAACGACAAAACGCTTACCGGTAAGCTAGAAAAAAATCCGTATTCAAATGAATACATGGCTGACATCGGAATGATATGTTCAGATGATTCATCTATATCACTTTCAGTTAATGTTAATGATAAAGATGAAAACACAATAGAAATGGAAAACAAAAATTCTTCATGGGAAATTAATAGCGAAAAAGCTCTTGACATTGGTCTTGAAGCCCTAAAAGATAATTTGGAAAGCATAAAAAAGAAAAATGAAAACTATGAAATTCAAGTCAAAATATCAACTCAACAAAACACAAATTTTGGGAAATACTATTGGGTTGTAACAATTGCTTCTAAAACAGAAAAACACAATGTAATATTTACAACACAAAGCGAAGAAATCTTAGTTAAAAACTAAGATTTCTTTTTTTATAAATAAACTTTTTTATATTTCAATTATTTCAATATTTTTAATTGCTTCTGAAATTAACGACTCCAAATCTAAATAACTTTCCTCTTTTTCAACCAATTCAATTTTTGGTTTTATAAGCGGATTTTTTGGTAAAAAAACAGTGCAACAATCTTCGTATGGCAAAATCGAAGTGTCAAAAGTTCCTATTTTTTTACTTAAACTTATAATTTCAATTTTATCAAATGCAATTAGCGGTCTGTAAACAGGAATGTTTTTTAACACGCTTTCAGTAGAAGTCATACTTTCAACTGTTTGAGAGGCAACTTGCGCAAGGTTTTCGCCAGTTATAATTGCTTGAAACCCATATTTATTTGATAAATTTTCGCAAATTCTCATCATAATTCTTCGCATGATTGTAATCATATATGCTGGCTTACATTTTTTATGAATTTCCTCTTGAATTTTCGTAAACGAAACAACATACAAGTTAAATTTACCAAGATATGGAGAAAGCAATTTCGCTAAATCAACAACCTTCTCTTTTGCTTGTTGGCTTGTGTAAGGAAAAGAATGAAAATGAACAGCATTAAGTTTCATTCCTCTTTTTGCCATCATAAAAGCAGCAACAGGGCTATCAATTCCACCAGATAACATAACAAGCCCTTTCCCACTTGTTCCAACAGGCATGCCACCAAAACATTCAATTTTTTCGCTAAAAATATATGTTTTGCCATTTTCCCTGATGTCAACAAAAATTGTTTTTTCTGGCTTTGTTAAATTAACTTTTAAATTAGGAAATTTTTCTAAAACAACTCCTCCAAGTTCTCTTTCAAAATCTGTAGATTTAATAGGAAAATTTTTATCTGCGCGCTTAACTTCAACCTTAAAACTTTTTGCATTATTAAGGAAAAATTGTTCATCTTCCAATAATTGATTTAATGAAGATATAATTTCTTCAATGGTACTGTTAACTTCAAAAGCAATAGAAAGAGAAACAAGCCCAAAAACTTTTTTACAGCTTTCAACAATAGAATCAATGTTAAATTGGTTAAAATTGTAAACTAAATACCTCCCACCAACTTTTTTTATAGAACAATTTTCATCAACTTTTTTTATTGCTTGTTCTATGTTTTTAATAAGTTGGTTATCAAAAAGACCTCTGTTTTTTCCTTTTAAATGAATTTCACCATATCTCAATAAAACAACTTTTTCCATTTTATTTTAACCTTTCCTTTAAATTTAAATATTGACTATATATTATATCACAAGCAGTTTTTATTTCATCTAAACTATTTTCAACAGAAAAACTAATTCTAACAGAACCTTCGTTTAATTTTTTTGAAATGCCCATTGCTTGTAAAATTCTGTTGTTAGCAGTTTTTTTGCTTGAACAAGCGCTACCTGTTCCAATTATAACATCAAATTGCTCAACTAAATGAACAAGCGTTTCGCCTCTAACACCATCAAAAGATATGCTTAAAACATAAGGGCTGGAATTAACGCTCGAATTTATAACAACCCCTTGCTTATCACTAAAAAACTCTCTAACATAATTGTTTAAGTTAGAAACATAATCATAATTTTTCACAACATCTAAATTTTCAACAACCTTTGCTAATGCAAGAATAAATTGAGTGTTTTCGGTTCCACTTCTAATTCCAAATTCTTGTCCACCACCAAAAATAATTGGTTTAAGTTTAGAAATGTTTTTAACATACAAACAACCAATTCCCTTAGGCGCACCTATTTTATGACCACTTATTGAATATAAATCTACACCAAGATTTACAACATTAACGGGAATTTTTCCAAAAGCTTGAACTCCATCACTATGAAAAATTGCATTTGGCCAAGCAGATTTAATCATCTTAGATATTTTAGCAATGTCATTAATTGCCCCGGTTTCGTTATTAACATGCATTATAGAAACAAAAGCAGTTGGTTTTTTTAATATTTCAGCTAATATATTTAAATCAACTTCTCCACTAGAATTAAGCGGAACAAAAACAACATTATAACCCCTTGCTTTTAATTCGTTTGCACAATTAAAAACTGCCGGATGTTCTCCCATTGAAAAAACAATTTGTTCATCGGTTTTTTTAACACTTCCAAAAATTGCAAGATTATCCGCCTCTGTTGCACTTGCAGTTATAATCAAATTACTGTTAAATTTTGTTCCAATAAAATTACAAATTTTATTTTTTGCTTCATCCAAAAGTTTTTTAACTTCTAACGACTTTCCATAAACAGCCGATGGATTATAAAACAAATCGTGAGATTTTTCAATCTCACTAATTGCCATTTTATTTAACTTTGTTGTGCTTGCATTATCTAAAAAAATCATACAAATCCTTTATCTTAAAGTTGCGCCAAATTTTTCTTTTGCTCTTCTCAAAATTTTGTCAATCACCTTGTTTATATCTTCATCAGAAAGTGTTTTTTCGTCGGATAAAAGTTTAATTCTAAAAGCTAAACTTTTTTTGTTTTCAAGTTGTTCTTTGTTTCTGTAAATATCAAACAATTTAACTTCGTTATAATTTTTTCCGCAACATTCTTTTATAAGTTGTTCTAATTCTCCAACATTAATTTTCTCTTCAACGACAAGCGCCAAATCTCTTTCAACAATTGGGTATTTAGAAATTTTCTTAACAACAAATTTCTTTTCTGGAATTTCTAAAAGTTCATTACAATAAACTTCACCATAAAAAGTGTTTTCCGGAATTTCATATTCTTTTGCAACAATTGGATTAATTTTTCCAAAACTTGCAATAAGTTTATCTTCATAGAATAAATCTGCGCTTATTCCTGGATGTAAATAAGGTTGTGACGAATATGATAACTTAAAGTTAGGTTCATAACTTAAAACAATGTTTTCAACAACGCCTTTAAATGTGTAAAAATCATCACTTTGCAAAGTGCTAGCAAAAGCAACCATATCTTTTTCAACAGGCAAATCTGTTAATGGTTGTGATTTTGCATGAAAAGTTCTTCCAGCTTCATAAACTTTAACTTCTTTGTTGTTTCTTTTAAAATTGTATTCAATGTTACTTAGCAAAGAATGGCAAAGCGAAATTCTAAGAGAGCCAAGTTCATCGCTAATAGGATTTCTAACTTTAACAACCTCTTCTTCACGATTTTTTAAATTTAATTTCTCGTGAGAATTTGTTGGAACTAAGGAATATGAATTAATTTCATAAAATCCTTTATTTATTAAAATGTTTTTGATATCCCTTTGTAGTTTTAAAATTGGTTCATGCTTTCCAACAAAACAAGAACAACTTTCTGATGCACATGAACAATTATCGTAAATGTCATAACCATACATTCTAATAATTTCTTCTGCAACATCATTATCATTTTCAATATCACTTCTAAATGGCGGAACGCTTAAAATAAGGTTATCACCATCAATTTCACATTTAATTTCCAAGCTATTAAGAATGTCTTTGACATCGGAAACTTTAACGCAAATCCCCAATA
>CALWRL010000045.1 GCA_944383945.1 uncultured Clostridia bacterium | reverse complement strand
GTTTTATTTTTACTTGTTTTAATTATTTTTTCGCTCATAAATTGAGCAAGGCGCGTTTTTAAATTAATGTTCTCATCAAAAAGCGCTTTGCTTCTTTTTTTTATTGTTTCATTTTCCATTTTTAAATTTTCAATTGTTTTCTCTGCATTGTTTAATTTTGAAACAACATTGCGAAAGTTTTCCTTTTCGTGTTGGTTTTCGCTAAAAAATTGTTTTTCAGCGCTCTCAAATGCCGTTCTTTTAACAAGCTTAACTAAGCCCATAAAAAGACTGTTAATATCTTCATCGCTAAGCCTTTTATCTTCTTGTCGTTTTAAATAAACCACGTTTGCGTTTTTATCAGAAACTTTGTTAGCAGAGCCTTCTCTTTTTAGTTTAACATCATAAAGTCCTTCTTTTTTAATTTCTTGTAAGCATTCTTCATATAAATCTTTTTCATTTTGTAGAACATTTCTAAACTTATTTTGGATTCTAACCATTTTCATAACGTCATTGTTTGCAAGCTCAAAACATGCCTTTCTAACCGAACAGCCCATACATTTTTTTCGCAAAATTTCTTTAACCAAATTTTTCGTTTCTTCGATAGAAAATTTAGTTGAATTTACAACTTCATGTTTGTTCAAATCAATACCTAGCAAATTAGCTTTTTTACTGTCTTTAATTAAGTTTGCAACTTCTTGATAATAAAAATTTCTAACGCTATTTGGCTTCCTTTTACTTTTTTTTGCAAATATACTAAATGCCTCAACCAAACTCTTGTTTTCACTTTTTGCATTTTCTACTGTTAAAAACAGTTTCTTAATTTCCTTATCATTCCATTTATTTTTTTTCATTTTTTTATCTCTCCTGAAAAAAATTATTAACAAAATAAAAAATTTTAAACATTTTTAATCATATATTGAATAAGTTTATATTAAGAAATGTTTTATCTTTTAAAGCATTAAAATATTTTAGTTGCCAAAAAAATTTTAATCGATTTACATTTTTATAATCAAATTTTTGCAAAGGTGTTAATATGGATATTTTTATTCTTCACATTATAAAAAGTTATCAATCAACCATTAAATTTTTTGATGAAGGAAAAGAAATTTTTACGGTTTCAACCTCGGAATGTTTAGGAGACGAAATTAATTTAGAAATTCAAAATCCAAAAAACTTTGTTGTTTATGTTTATCCGCATAAAACAAAAAATTTTCTTCCCTTTTCATTTAATTTAGATTTAATAAATCTAAAATCATCAAGCAGTTTAGCACAAGTTTTCAGTCTCCCAGAAAATAACATTGTTTTAAATTTGCTTCCTTTAAGCTTGCAAGAAAACTCAATTTCGGCAAACAAAATTGAATTAATAGACGGAAAACTAAAAAAATTAACATTTTTAAATGACATTTGCGGAAGAGCAAAAGTTGAAATTTTTTCATCAAATGAAGGTTCTTTAATTAAAGAAGAAGAATACTTTGTTTACACTGGCAAAGAAAAAAAAGAACTTTCCAACGAAATAATTCTTTTAGATTTTTTCCAATCTGTTTATGCTAGCGACTTCACAGCGGCTCAAAGTTTTCTTTCCGATCCTTTGTATAGCAAATTAACCAAAGAAACCATAAAGGAATTTTTTGGAGATTTTAGTTCCTGTAAATTAGTTAATTATTATTCTGTTCCAAGTGTTGTTTTATTTTATGAAAAAGATGCAAAAGTTTTTTCATGCAACATAACAAACCAAAAAATTTCAGACATTTATGAAATAAATTGACAATTATCGTTTGTTAATATAAACTGAAAGCAATGAAAAGCTATTCGATGTATAAAAAATGTCCAAGATGCAAGGAAAGATGTTTTCAGCACGAAAAATCTTGCCACGAATGTGGCTTAATTTTTGAGCGCTTAAATTACACTTCTAATAAATCTGCAAAAAAATTAATTTTAAAAGGTAATTATAAAGACACAATCAAAACATCAGATTGGCCAGCAGATGCAAAAAAAACAACAGCAACATTGCTCTGCCTTTTTCTTGGCTACACAGGCGCCCACAACTTCTATCTTGGAAGGTTTATTAAAGCAGGCATTTCGCTTTTTGGTTTTGTTCTTGCTGTTGTTATGGTTGTTTTAACCGATTACATTTATGGCACAACAACTTGGAACATTTTATGGTTAATTTCAATTATCCCTGGAACTTGCGTTTTGCTTTTTTGGTTTTCAGATTTAATTTCTATTATCTTTGAAAGATACAAAATTCCCGTTGCAATTGATGAAAACTTATACAAATTAAAAAATTCTGTTTTAAACACAGAAAATAATAAAAAAATTGAAAAAAATAATAGTTTAAATATTGATGAAAAAAATAAAAATAACAAAATAAATAAAAAATTCAATATTGAAAAAAATAAGGCAAAAAATAAAAAAAATAAATAGAAAAAGGAAAATAAATTGGAAACAGTTGTTGTTGGAATGAGTGGTGGTGTAGATTCTGCCGTTAGTGCTTATTTGTTAAAGCAACAGGGAAAAAATGTTGTTGCTGTTTTTATGGTTAATTGGGAAGAAGAAAGTGAATTTTGCACTAGCGAACAAGATTTTGAAGATGTTAAAAGGGTTTGCCAAACAATTGGAATTCCTTACTACAGTGTTAATTACGCAAAGGAATATTATGCTAGGGTTTTTGAATACTTTCTGAAGGAATATAGCGAAGGCAGAACACCTAACCCAGATGTTTTATGCAATAGGGAAATTAAGTTTGGACCATTTTTAGAATTTGCAAAAAAAATTGGCGCTTCAAAAATAGCAACAGGACATTATGCAAAAGTAATAGAAAAAAATGGCGAGTTTTTGCTTTACAAAGCCAAGGACAAAAATAAAGATCAATCATATTTTTTAAATCAACTTTCGCAAGATCAATTAAAATATGTTATTTTTCCTTTAGCAGAAATTGAAAAGCCAGAAGTTAGAGAAATTGCTGAAAAACTCAATCTTTCAAACGCAAAAAAGAAAGATTCAACCGGTGTTTGTTTTATTGGTGAGCGCAATTTTAGAAACTTTTTAAAAGAGTACTTGCCCGCAAAACCAGGGAACATAGTTACAACAAATGGCGAAATTGTTGGAAAACATGAAGGTTTAATGTATTACACGCTTGGTCAACGCAGAGGGCTTAACATTGGAGGAAAAGCAGGCGGAAATGGAAAGCGCTGGTTTGTTTTAGATAAAAACTTAAAAGATAATCAGTTAATTGTTTCCCAAGGCGAAGACGACCTTCTTTATTCCAAAGGGCTTTTTGCAAAAGAATTTAATTGGATTGGACCAAAACCTAGCCAGAATGTGTTTAATTGCTTTGCAAAATTTAGATACCGTCAACCAGACCAAGAGGTTACTGTTACCGTTTTACCAAATAACGAAATTAAAGTTGATTTTAAAGAAAAACAACGTGCAATAACCCCAGGACAATTTGTTGTTTTATATGATAGCGATGAAAGATGTTTTGGTGGTGGAATAATTGATAAATATTTTAGATAATAAAATTTTATTTAAAATTAAATTAAAATTAAATTTAATTATATAAAATAAAAACTCTATTAAATATAATAGAGTTTTTTACTGCTTAATTTATTTTAATATTTTTATTTATCATTTTTTAATATTTATTTATTATTATTTAAATTCTGTTTTACAACTTCAAAAATTGAAATTGCGCCTGCAACGGAAACGTTTAATGAATTTATTTTTCCAAACATTGGAATTGTTAAAATCCCATCGCATTTTTCTTTTATAAGCCTACCAACTCCATTTCCTTCGCTTCCTAAAACTAAGGCAATTTTTCCTTTAAGATTAGACTTAAAAATATCTTCGCCCCCAACTTCAACAGCATAAACCCAAACGCCATTTTCTTTTAAATATTCAATTGTTTGTGCAATGTTATTAACTCTTGAAACAAGAACATTTGAAACAGCACCAGCGCTTGTTTTTATAACTGTTTCGTTAATTTGGCACGCGCGCCTTTTTGGAATTATAACTCCACTAGCCCCAGCACATTCTGCTGTTCTAATTATTGCTCCCAAATTATGTGGGTCTTCAACTCCATCTAAAATTATGATTAAAGAGTTTTCTTGTTTTCTTAAAATATCGTCAACATCGCAATAATCAAAGTCAACAATTTCACCAACCACTCCTTGATGATTTATTTTTTTGTTATCGTTTGTTTTTATTTTTCTAAGCAAAATTTCTTTTTTAACAAAGTCTAATCTAACCCCTTCTTCTCTTGCAAGATCGATTATCTCTTGAATTGTTTTATCTTTTAAACTGTTGTCTATAACAATTTCATTAAAAGTTTTTCCGCTTTTCAACGCTTCTAGAACTGCAACTTTTCCGTAAATTAACATTCTTCCTCCTGTGATGTTGAAATTTTTAATATTTCATTCAACCTTTCTTCATTTCCTATTAAATACAAATACCCAATTATTGCCTCAAACGCTGTTGCCTTTTTATATTCATTAGTTGATGAATTTTTTGAACCATGGGTTTTATGATTTCTTGCTCTTAAAGCAACGTTCCTTTCCTGCTCTGTTAATAAGCCTTGCAATTTTTCGTAAATTTTTGCTTGAAAAGATGCACGGCATAATTTAGAAGATTCAGAATGAAGTTTATCTGGTGGAAGATTTTTTTCCGCTAAACTTGTTCTAACATATAATGTGTGGACACCATCACCTATTGATGCTATTGTTATTGGATTTAATTGAGCAACAAAACTTTCACTAAATTTTTCTTTCATACGTCTAATTATAATCAAATTTTTGAAAAAATCAAAACTATATATAATTCAAAAAATATCGTCATAAATCTTGGTTAAGTGAACAATCTTTATATCATATTAATATTTAAGGCATTTTACAAGTTATCCACATTTCCACAAGTAAATAATTATTCATTTGTGTTTATAATTATAAATTTTTAAAGAATTTTTGTGAATAAAGGGTTATGCAACATAAGTTATCCACATTTCCACAAGTTTTTTTGCTAAAATTATATATCCCTTTAAAATAGGCATGTGTAGGCTTTTTGTTTTTGTTGATAACTTTTTACTCCAAATATTATTATCGTTTTTTTATCAATATATTTAGTTTTCTTTTTCTCCAATTACTAAATATGGCATTGTAATAAATTTTAAATCAATATATTGAATGTATAATATACATTAAAGGTCGCAAAATTTGCGACCCTTTTTTATTTCTTTTTTGTTTTA
>CALWRL010000044.1 GCA_944383945.1 uncultured Clostridia bacterium | reverse complement strand
TTAGAAAAATTTTTGTCCAAAATCTTATAGCCATTTTTAATTAAATATTCTGTTGCAATTGTTTCTCCGCAAGCCCCCAAAACTTTACTATTCATATATTTACTTCCTGTGACAATAGATTTTTATACTACAAAATTATAAAGTTATTTTTCCAATTTTCCCTTTTCTAAAATCATCAATTATTGCTTTTGCTGTTCGTTCGTAGTCAACTTCTCCGCCTTTAATTAAGTACTTTCTTTTTTTAGCAATTTCTTCTAAAATTTCAATAGAAGATTTTTCATTTGTTTCAACCGCAAACCTATTTTCAAACATTGTCTTATATTCTTTTCTTAATTCTTCTATTAATAGCAAAGCTAAATCTTCACTTGAAATAACTTCATCTTTAATGCTTCCAATAAATGCAAGTTTTTTGCCAATTTCTTGATTAGATAAATTTGGCCACAATGTTCCCGGAGTGTCTAAAAGTTCTAAATTTTTTGAAATTTTAACCCATTGCTTAGCCTTTGTAACACCAGGTTTATTGCCCGTTGTTGCCTTATATCCTCCGCACAAATTATTAACCAAAGTTGATTTTCCACAATTTGGAACACCAATAACCATTGCCCTAATAAAAGGATTTATCCCACGCGATTTGTATTTTTCAAAAATATTAAAACACAATTTTTCAAGCGAACTTTGAATTGTTTTTATTGCACCAGATGCAGTGCTGTTTAACTCTACAACAAGCCTGTTGTCATCTAATAAATTTTTTTTAATTTCTTTAATTTTTGCTTCATCGGCTAAATCAATTTTGTTTAATACAAACAATATAGGCTTATTACCAACTATCTTAACAAATTCTGGGTTTAAACACGCGAAAGGTGCACGGCTATCTAAAACATAAATTAAAGCATCAACATTTTTCACTTCTTTTGACATTATGTCTAACGCTTTTTTCATGTGGCCAGGAAACCAATTTATTTTTTCCATTTTTTTAACATATCCTCTCTTCTCTTTTTTGTTTCTTCAATCGACATTCTTTCTCTAAACTTTCTAATCTCCTCGTGGTTTCCGCTAAGCAAAACCGAAGGAACTTCTATTCCCATAAACACATTTGGTCTAGTGTATTGAGGATATTCTAAAAGCCCATTAGAATGGCTTTCTTCCAACAAAGATTGCTCATTTAAAACACCTTTAACATATCTGCAAATTGCATCAACCATAACCATTGCAGGAAGCTCACCACCAGTTAAAACATAATCTCCTATTGAAATTTGAATTGGATTAAAAATTTCAATAATTCGTTCATCAATTCCTTCATAATGACCACATAATAAAATTAAATGTTCTTCTTTTGAAAAATTAACAGCCAAACTTTGATTGAAAACTTCTCCCTTTGGCGAAAGGTAAATAAGTTTGCTATTAGGTGTTAAAACACTTTTTATAGCATCATAAATAGGTTGAGCCATCATAACCATTCCAGCCCCACCACCAAATGGTGCATCGTCACACTTTTTGTGTTTTTCTTTTGAAAAATTTCTTATATCAATGATATTAATTTCAAGTTTTTTGCTTGCAACAGCACGCCCAATAACGCTTTCGAAAAGCGGAGCGAACATATTTGGAAATAAAGTTAAAACATCAATTTTCATCATCTGATTATAACATTTTTTTAATTAAAAAGTAAATAAATTACAATTATTATTTTCTCAAAATAAAAAATCAAATAATATAGCTAAATTTTTAGGCATATAAATAGTTAACAAAAAGTTACGGGAGTTTAGCATGAAATTAAAAAAAATACTTGGAAAATCTTTAATAGTTCTTTGTGCAATAAGTTTAATAGCCTTAGTTATTGTTATATTTGTTGGTTGTTCAGATACCAACACACAACAAAATCTTTCAAACTATACTTTAAAAGTTAATTTTAATGATGAAAACAAAACATTGCTTTGTGAAGAAGAATTGGAATATAAAAACAACACAGAAACAGTTTTAAACTTCTTGTGTTTAAACTTATATCCTAATGCATTTAGAGAAGAATCCATTTCCCCTCCCGTCAGCTTAGCAAATCAACACAAAGCATATCCAAACGGAAAAAGTTATGGAGAAATTTCAATAGAAAAAATTGAAATTATGAATAATACCACAAAATATTGTAATAGTATTAATAATGCACAGCCAACATTTAGTGAGGTTGCAGAATTTTGCAAAAATAACAAATTGTTAGAAGATGAATATTTTATTGGTGGCGAAGATGAAAATATTTTATATATCATATTTAAAGAGCCATTATATCCGGGTGAAAAAACTGATATAAAAATAAATTTTTCTGTTGTTTTACCAAACATAAATCATCGCTTTGGATATGGAAACAACACCGTAAATTTAGCAAATTTCTACCCTATCGCTTGTGTTTTTAACGAAGGCGATTTTGACAAATCTCTTTATCACTATAACGGCGACCCTTTCTTTTCGGATATGTCTAATTACAGCGTAACTTTATCGTTCCCAAACACTTACACGCTTGCATCAAGCGGAAAACAAATTTCCACATCGACAGAAAATAACAACAACATAATTAGCATGGAAGCAAATAGCGTTAGAGATTTTGCAATGGTTCTTTCAAAAGAATTTAAAGTTATTTCAAAAACAGTAGAATACACACAGGTTAATTATTATTATTTTTCAGATGAAACACCAAACGATTCTTTGGAAACATCTTTAAAAGCCCTTAAATTTTTTAACAATACAATAGGAAAATATCCTTACTCTACCCTATCCGTAGTTGAAGCAAACTTTGTTCATGGCGGAATGGAATTTCCAAATTTGGTTTACATTTCAAACGAAGTTGAAGACAAAACATCTTATCAACAAGTTATTGTTCATGAAATTGCTCATCAATGGTGGTATAATTTAGTTGGAAGTAGTGCTTATAAATATGGGTGGTTAGATGAGGGCTTAACCGAATATTCTACAGTTTTGTTCTTTGATGCCCACCCAGAATACAATCTTTCTAAGAATACCATAATTTCTAACGCATATTCTTCTTACTCATTATTTGTTCAGTTATATGGAAATGTTTACGGAGAAGTTGACACATCTATGAACCGAGAATTAGACGAATACAAATCCGAGCAAGAATATGTTTACATTGCATATGTAAAAGGAATGTTGCTTTTCGATTCGCTAAGAGAAATTATAGGTGAAGCAGAATTTAACAAATGCTTAAAAAATTACTTTAACGAATGCAAATATAAAAATGTTACGCCAGATAATCTTATTGCATCTTTTGAAAAAACAACAAAAAGAAAATTAACAAATTATTTTTATTCTTGGATTGAAGGCAATGTTATTTTATTGAAGTAAATTAATTTGAAAATCTTCTAATGCATGTTACAATATTAACATGAAAAATGTCGTAATAACAGGCGCATCAAAAGGAATTGGCGCAGAAACTGCAAGAACTTTTGCAAGAAACGGATTTAATGTCATAATTAATTATAACAAATCTGAAAAAGAAGCGGTTGAACTAAGAAAAGAAATAAAAGAAAAACATCCAAATTTAATTGTTGAAATATACAAATGCGATGTTTCTGATTTTAACCAATGTAAAAAAATGATTGATTTTTCATTATCAATTTTAGGCTGTGTTGATGTTTTAGTTGCAAATGCAGGCATTTCGCAAGTTAAACCAATTATCGACACTAACGAATCCGATTTTAATAACATTATAAACACAAATTTAAAAGGTGTTTATAATTCAATCATGTCCGTTTTGCCAAATATGCTATCAAATAAAAACGGAAATATTGTTGCAGTTTCTTCAATTTGGGGAACATGTGGCGCCTCTTGCGAATCTCTTTATTCAGCATCAAAATTTGGAGTTATTGGGTTATGCAAATCTCTTGCAAAAGAACTAGGCCCATCAAACATTAAAATAAATTGTGTTGCACCTGGCGCAATTGAAACAGAAATGAACAGCGATTTATCTACTTTAGAAAAAGCTGAATTTTGCAATTCAACTCCTCTAGGAAGATTTGGAAACCCAGAAGAAGTTGCAAATGCAATATATTTTCTCTCGAACTCAACCTTTATAACAGGTCAAACACTAACAATTGACGGCGGTTACACTTGCTAAAATTAAAAACAGTTTTTGTTTATGATTTCTATTTATTAGCTTATTTTTAATAATATCTATATATTTTCTTGATAAAATGTTAATTATTTTTTCTTATTTTTTTGCTTTTCTGTTTTATTTTCCTTGGCTTCGATCGTGTTCTTTATTGGTTCGTTTGATTTATTTGATAAGTCAATTTTTATTATACCCTCAGAAATGTTTTCCTTATTAGCATCATCATTCCCTTTAATTTTAGGCTCATTAATTTTAACTTTTTCTTCTTTTGCTTTTTTATCTTTTTTCTTCTTTTTTCTTTTAAACAAATCGGTTAAATCATCTTTTTCCAAATTTATTCTGTGTTTTTTAACTTCTCTATTTTTTTCAACTCTTTCTTGCAAAGGTTTTTTATCAAATGGCATAACAACCTTATCAGTTCTATTTCTTACTTCAAGTTGATTATATGGTATAGATATCTTATTTCTCTTAAATTCGTTGTAAACATTTTCAATTATATAGTAATAAACATCCCAATAATCTTCTCCATCAACCCAACAGTTTGCAAAAAAATCGATACTGCTTGCTCCTAACGTTCTTAGCCTACAAAATGGTTTAGGTTCTAATAACACCCTTCCATCACTTTGCATAACATCAATAACAATTTTTTTAACCTTTTCAACATCTGTTTCATATGCAACGCTAAATGTAAACTCCAACCTTCTAGTTGCATTTGCGCCGGCATTAATTACAGAACTATTAATAATTGTTGTGTTAGGAATTGTAATTCTTTTATTATCAGTTGTCATAATTGTTGTAAATAGAAAATTTATTTCTTCAACGCTTCCCTCAACTCCGTCAACAATAATGTAATCGCCCTTTTTAAGCATGTGAGAAGAAACAATAATGATTCCATTAGCTAAGTTTGCAATGTTGTTTTGCAACGCCAAACCAATTGCCAAAACAGCAGCGCTAATTGCCGCAAGAACTCCGGTTATCGACACTCCAACAATACTTAATAAAATTAAAATTAAAGCTAAATATAGAAAAAATTTAATTATGTTATATAAAAATTTCTGAGAAACTTTTTCCATTCTTGTTTTGCCTAATAATTTTCTAAAAAGATTAAGCAATATTTTTATAATAATAACTCCGAAAATTAATGTTGCAAAAAAGCCAACAATTTTCCAAACATTATCTGTAAAAAATGTTTTAATAGTTTCCCAAATTTCACTCCAATTCATTTGATTTTCTCCATTGTATATTTTTTTTCATTTTATCACTTTTTATTATAATAACAAATAAAAGCGAGCAAAAAATAAAAAAACCTCAATTTTATGAGGTTTTTAATTCTTATTTACTTTCTTTTTTCTTAGATGTTGATTTCTTTTCTTCTACTTTTTTTATTTCTTCAACCTTTTCTTCAATAGGCTCTTTAGCAACTTCTTCAACCTTCAAATCATCATTTTTTTCTTTATCTTTATTAGAAGATTTGTTTGCACTTTTTTTCTTGGTTTTTGGTTTTTCGGTTTCCTCTTTTACTTCTTGTGCTTGTTCTACCTTAACATCGGACTTTTCGGTTTTTCCTTCATTTTCGTCTTTTGGTTCAATAATATTTCCGTCTGCATCATAAACAACTGGCTTTTTTTCATCAATGCCGTAAATTGCATTAATATCGATGCTAAAAATACCTTTGTTTTTTTCGCTTCCAGTTTCTAAAATTGCGACCTTACCATCTGTTGTTTCAACAATTTCAATTATTTTTCCATAAAGACCACTATATGTTTTAACATTGTC
>CALWRL010000043.1 GCA_944383945.1 uncultured Clostridia bacterium | reverse complement strand
GGCTTTGATAAATATTTTCAAATTGCGCCATATTTTAAAGATTAAGATGCAAGAGCAGACAGAAGTCCTGGTGAATTCTATCAAATGGACATGGAAATGAGTTTTGCAAATCAAGAAGATGTTTTTAAAGTTTTAGAAGAAGTTTTATACGAGACATTTAAAACTTTTGCTCCAGATAAAGAAATAACTCCCCCACCATTTGAAAGAATAAACTTTAAAGAAGCAATGGAAAGTTACTGCTCCGACAAACCAGATTTAAGAAATCCTTTAAAGGTTGTTGATGCAACAAATATTTTTAAAAACACATCTTTTAGTCTTTTCCAAGAAAAAACAATCAAAATGATAATTGCCAAAACTGATGACAAACCAAGAAGTTTTTACGACAACTTAAACAAATATGTTCAGTCATACGAAGGAAAAGGGCTTTTCTGGCTAAAAAACATAAATGGAGAAATAACAGGGTCAATTTCTAAGGTTTTAAATGAAGAGGAAAAACAATATTTTGAAAACAACTTAAAACCAAACCACAGTGCTTTCATTTTAGCCGACACCCCTTCAAAAGTTACAATGCTTATGGGAACTTTTAGAAACAAGCTTGGTGAAGAACTAAATTTAATAGATAAAAACAAATTCCATTTTTGCTGGATAGTTAACTTCCCATTCTTTGAGTGGGACGAAGAAAATAATTGCATTGCATTCTCCCACAACCCTTTCTCAATGCCACAAGGCGGAATGAACTCGCTTTTAAATGAAAAACCACTTGATATCTTAGCATATCAATACGATGTTGTTTTAAATGGTGTTGAACTTGCAAGTGGGGCTGTTAGAAATCACAGTCCAGAGATAATGGTTAAAGCATTTGAAATGGCTGGCTATGACAAAAGCGTTGTTGAAAATAAATTTCCTTCATTGTTTAATGCCTTTTCTTATGGCGCTCCACCACATGCTGGCGCAGCTTTTGGTTTTGATAGGGTTATAATGTTTTTAGCAGGAACAGAAATTATTAGAGATGTTATTGCTTTCCCATTTAATAAAAATGCGCAAGATTTAATGATGGGGGCACCAAACGAAGTTAACGAAAAGCAATTAAAAGACATTTCAATTAAAATAGACACAAAAAACAATTAGAGGTTGTTATGAAAAAAACAAGCATTATTGATTTAAACAAAGATTATTTAAACTATGACAAAAAACAAGTTAAAGTCTGCGGTTGGGCAAGAACCATTAGAGATTCTAAAAACATTGCCTTTTTAGAATTAAATGATGGCTCGTTTAAAGGTTGTCAAATTGTTTTGGAAAAAGATAAATTACAAAATTATGATGAAATAGTTAAGCAATTAACAGGAAGTTCTTTTGAAATTGAAGGAACCGTTGTTTTAACTCCTAACGCAAAACAACCATACGAAATAAACGCAGAAAATGTTATAATTTGCGGGAATTGTCAACAAGATTACCCTATGCAAAAAAAAGAACATTCGCTTGAATTTTTAAGAGAAAATTGCGCTCTTCGTCCAAGAACAAACACTTTTAATGCAGTTTTTAGAATTCGTTCAAAGTCAGCTTTTGCAATTCATAAATTCTTTAACGAAAAAAACTTTATTTATGTTAACACACCAATAATAACTTCAAGCGATTGCGAAGGCGCTGGTTCGATGTTCCAAGTAACAACATTAGAGCTTGAAAAGTTAGAAAATAAAAAATTAGATTATTCAAAAGATTTCTTCGGCAAAAAAGCATATTTAACAGTTTCTGGTCAAATTGATGAAGAGCCAATAACCCACGCTTTTTGCAACACCTACACATTTGGCCCAACTTTTAGAGCAGAAAAATCTAACACAACTCGCCATGCTGCCGAATTTTGGATGATGGAACCAGAGATGTGTTTTGCAGAACTAGACGACATCATTCAAAACGAAGAAGAAATGGTTAAATATGTTATTAAATATCTTTTAGAGAATTGTAAAGACGAACTTGAATTTTTAAATAAATTTATTGATAAAAACTTGTTAGAAAGATTAAATTTTGTTATAGAGAGCGAATTTGTAAGATTAGATTACACAGAAGCCATAAAAATTTTAGAAAAAGAAAAAGACCGCTTTGAATTCCCTGTTTATTGGGGAGTAGACTTGCAAAGTGAGCATGAAAGATTTTTAACCGAACAAGTATTTAAAAAACCTGTTTTCTTAATGAATTACCCAAAAGATATAAAGGCATTTTATATGCGTCAAAATGATGATGGAAAAACAGTTGCAGCTGTTGACCTTTTACTTCCAGGCGTTGGCGAATTAATTGGTGGAAGTCAAAGAGAAGAAAGATTAGATAAACTTGTTTCGCGAATGCAAGAACTTGGTTTAAATTTAAAAGATTATAGTTCGTATATAGATTGCAGACGCTACGGAACCAACAAACATGGTGGCTATGGTTTAGGATTTGAACGATTAGTTATGTATGTTACAGGAATGAGCAACATTAGAGATGTTTGCTTCTACCCAAGAACTGTTGGAAATTTATATTAATACCAGCAACATTAAAAAATAAACATTAAAAAAGAACTTCATCAAGCCCGATAAAGTTCTTTTTTTTGATAAAATTAAAATTTTTAATATGTAAATTCGCTAATTCTATTTCCTCTTTTTGCTCTTTCTTGTTCAATTAATTCAGTCAACATTGCTCTAACTTTGTAAGGATTTTTTATTCTAATTAAATGCACTTCGTCTGTGCTGTTTGAACTACAATGCAAAATTAGTGTTCCTGTTCCAAAAATTCTATTAGAAAGAGTTGTTCTAACTGATATATCATATATTCTATACAAATTAACTTCTTCTCCGCTAATGCTTAAAAACCCAATTGAGCTATAAAGCTTAATCCAAGAGTCTTCATTTTCAACAAGGTAATATCTTGTGAAAGAAAGAGGAAGCCCACACCACCTTTTTCTATCTTTCCAAAGAACTTTCGAACCTTCGCCAAACATATCTTTCATCTTATTCTCCCCTTTGCTATTTTTATTTTATCATATCATAGTTTTATTGTAAAGTTAATTTTTTCTAACACTCTTAAAAAAGTCGTTTAAAATTTCTTTGCATTGATTTTCTAAAACTCCACCAACAGTTTCAATGTTATGGTTTAAACTATTGTTTTTGCTTAAATAAAAAGCCTTGTTTTCACCTTTTGAGTCGTATGCCCCAAAAACCAACTTTCTTATTCTAGAATTTAAAATTGCCCCTAAACACATTAAACAAGGTTCCAAAGTAACATAAATTTCGCAATTATCCAATCTCCAACTTCTTAATTTTCTACACGCTTTTTCAATTGCTAAAATCTCCGCATGAGCAGTTGCAAGTTGTTTGTTTTCTCGTTTATTATATGCTTTGGCAATTATTTTTCCATCGCAAACAATAACTGCCCCAATTGGAACTTCCTTTCTTTTTTTTGCTTTAAACGCTTGGTTTATAGCTTCTAACATAAACATTTCCATGTTATTATAATACCTTAAAATTTTTTATTTTAAAAGTTTTTAAACAATATCAATAATCTGTGTTGACAAAAAGGTTATAAGTGATATACTTTAATTAGAGAGGTGAAAAATGAGTTATTTAGCAAGTTTTGATGAGTTTATGTCTGGAAACGGAATTTGGATTGTTATTGGCGTTTTAATAGCAGCTTTGGTTGTAACAACTATTTTTTTGGTTTTAAATATAGTTTCTGCAAAAAAACAAAGTAATAAAGTTAAAACAGAAGAAAATAATGCTGAAAATCAAGAAGAAAACAACAAAAATTTAAAAGGAACAAACAATTCTGCTTCAGAAAATACAAACAAAGATAAACAAAAAGAAAATAAAGAAGAAAAAATAAAATCCGAACCAAAAGAAACAAATCAGGAAACAAACGAAGAAAAAATTTCAAACGAAACCAAAGAAAATAAAGTTCAAAAAAATATTTATGGTATAACCTACGACAAAACAAAAAGAGAATGGGTTGTTAAAAAAACAGGTTCTGCCCGTGCATCAAAAAGATTTAAAACAAAAGCAGAAGCATTAGAATACGCAGAAAAACTTTCAGAAAATAATGGCGCAAGTTTAAGAGTTCATAAAAAAGATGGCAAATTTCAAAAAAGATAAAGCATCGCAAGATGCTTTTTTTTGTCGAATTTTAGTTTATAATTTCAATTTGTAGCGTATAATCAATATATGATTTGACAAAAAAATATATTATAGCTATACTCAATAAATAATGAAGCAACAGAAAATTAACTACATAAAAAAGGTTAACATTTACAAGCCCGAGTTTCCTCTTTGGGCAATGATTTTATTTAAAGCAATTTTCATAACTTTTATAGTGTGTTGCGCAATTGTTGCTGTTTTTTCTTTTATTTACATCTACACTCCTGTTGAGGGGCCTTCAATGCTCCCAACAATAAATTCTCAATGTTTTGATGAAAATAATCAATTAATAGATGGAACAACAACAGATTCTGTTTATATAAATCGTTTTGCCAAGGCAACTTATGGTGATATTATTGTTTCTAAGAAAGATGGAAAATATGTTATTAAACGCTTGATTGCAATGGGTGGAGATAAAATAGCCATTGCTCCTATAACAAATGAATTAATTCCAAGCGAAAGAACATACAAGATTTTTCTAATAAAAGCTGGAAAAACTGATGTTGAAATTCTGCAAGAGCCATATCTTCTTGATGAAAGTTCGCTTTATAGAACTTACGAAAAATTTGAGACTTACAGAAGTAATAACTTAAACAGGTTTGAAAAAATAAGTGTTGAAGGGTACGGAACTTTAAATTTTTTAAGCCTTAAGGAAGATGAAATTTTTTATCTTGGCGACAATAGAAGAGACAGCAAAGATTGTTCCGATTACGGCCCAAATACAATTAATAATTATGTTGGAAGAGTTGATATAATCGTATACGAAAGTAAAGATAACTTTAGCCAGATATTCCTTTACTTTTGGCATAAAATTTTTGGATAGGAGAAAAAATATGAAAATAGTAATAACCGCAGATAGCACAGCAGACATCCCACAAAACTTACAAAAAGAACTTGAAATTTATATAAATCCTTTAATCGTAAATTTAGGAGAAGATGAGTTTTTTGATGATGGAATAAATATAACAAACGAAAAGATTTATAGTTATGTTGCTAGAACCGGAATCCTTCCAAAAACTTCTGCAATAAATTCGTTTTCTTATAAAGAATTTTTTGAAAAAGTAGCGAAAGAAACAAAAGCAGATAAAATAATACACTTTTCCCTTTCTTCTAAGCTTTCTTCAACATGTTTAAATGCAAAAAATGCTGCTAGCGAACTTGGTTTTGTTGAAGTAATTGACACGCTTTCACTTTCAACAGGAAGCGGTTTATTAGTTCTTTCAGCAGCAGACAAAATAAAAGAAGGAAAAGATTTCGAAACAATAATTAACGAAATTAAGCAAGAGGTTAATAGAGTTCAAGCTTCATTTGTTATTGATAGTTTAGAATATTTACATAAAGGCGGAAGATGCTCTGCTGTTGCAGTGTTTGGAGCTAATTTTTTAAGAATAAAACCAAAAATAAAATTAGTTGAAGGAAAAATGACTGTTGACAGAAAGTATATAGGAAAATATGAAATTGTTGTTCAAAAATATGTTGAAGACTTGCTAGAAGAATACAAAAATCCTGTTTTAGATAGAGTTTTTATAACATATACAACTGAAAACAAAGAACTTAATGAATTTATTAGAAAAAAACTTGAAGCAAAAGGCTTCAAGCAAATAATTAACAATATGGCAGGTTCCACAATAACAAGCCATTGCGGGAAAAACACGCTTGGCGTTTTGTTTATCAATGGAGAAGATAATTAAATTTTTGTTTTAACATCCTGCCCTTTTTCTTTAATTTCTCTTAAATAATTTGTTAAAGTT
>CALWRL010000042.1 GCA_944383945.1 uncultured Clostridia bacterium | reverse complement strand
AACCATGGGATTTAAGCACACAGGGCTTTTCCCAGAGCAAGCAGTTAACTGGGACAAGATGATTAATTTGATATCTAGCCAAAAAAGAGAAATTAAAGTTTTAAATTTATTTGCATACACGGGAGGAGCAACTGTTGCTTGCGCAAGTGCAGGTGCAAGCGTTGTTCATGTTGATTCTAGTAAAGGAATGGTTGAAAGAGCGCATGAAAATTTAAATTTGTCTGGGCTTGGTGATAAGCATGTTAGATTTATTATTGAAGACTGCAAAAAGTTTGTTTTAAGAGAAATTAGAAGGGGAAATAAATATGATGCCATAATTATGGATCCTCCTTCTTACGGCAGAGGTCCAAACGGCGAAATTTGGAAGATAGAAGATAATCTTTATGAATTTGTAAACTTGTGTTTTAATGTTTTAAGCGATAATCCACTTTTTGTTTTAATCAACTCTTACACAACTGGTTTGCAACCACAAGTTTTAAAAAATATTTTAACTTTAAATTCAAACAATAAATTTAAATGTGAGGCATACGAAGTTGGGCTTCCAACAAACGAAGGAATTATCTTACCTTGCGGAGCAAGCGGGCTGTTAACATTTACGGAGGAAAAATGAAAGAACTTGATGTAATATATGAGGACAATCATTTGTTGGTTGTTGTTAAGCCACAAAACATTCCATCTCAAGCAGATAGCAGTGAAGATGAAGACATGTTGTCGTTGGTTAAAAAGTATATTAAAGAAAAATACAATAAACCGGGAAATGTTTATGCAGGCCTTGTTCATAGATTAGATAGACCAACTGGCGGAGTTATGGTTTTTGCAAAAACATCAAAAGCTGCCTCAAGATTAAGTAGTGAAATTGTTGATGGAACGCTAAAAAAAGAATATCTTGTTGTTTTAGATGGTCAGCTTCCTTTAAAAACAAAAAAAGTTGTTAACTATTTAAAGAAAGATGAAGAAAACAACATTGTTAAAATTGTTCCAATGGCAGAGGAAGGGGCAAAGCGTGCGGAATTAATTTTTGAAGTTTTAGAAACAGATTTTAACGAAAAAAGATGTTTATCTCTTGCAAAAATTCAACTTTTAACAGGAAGAAGCCATCAAATTCGTGTTCAAATGGCAAACTTAAAAGCGCCTGTTTTTGGTGATGGAAAGTATGGCAAAGTTGAATCTTTAACAAAAGAACTTGCTCTTTGGGCATATAAACTAGAATTTGTTCACCCAACAACAAAGCAAAAAATGATTTTTAAAGTTCTTCCAGATGAAAATAAAACACCATGGAATAAATTTAATTTAAAAAAGATATAATTTGTAATAAATAATAAAATGTTAGAGGTGGAAGATTGAAAAAAAGAAGCGAAATAGAAGATAAATTTAAATGGGATTTAACTGGTTATTTTAAAGATGACGAAAGCTTTAAAAAAGAACTTGATTATCTTAAAACCCAAATACATTTTTTAGATGGCTTTAAGGGAAAATTAAATAATGAATCTTCCATTTTAGAGTGTTTAAAGTTAGAGGAAGAGCTTTCTAAAAGATTGGAAGTTTTATATGTTTATGCGGTTTTAAAAACCAGAGAAGACGCTTCTAATTCTTTTTATCAAGAAAGATTAACGCAAGTTAGTTCTCTTGCAACTATGATATCAACTCAAACAGCTTTTGTTGATGTTGAAATTAAAAAAAATAGCAACCAATTGTTGAAAAAACTTCAAGACAGTAGCGAGTTTAAAAATTATTTTAAAAGTATTTTAAGAAACAAAAAACATATTTTATCTGAAAAAGAAGAGAAAATATTGTCTATGAGCGGAGAAATGGCAGGAGGATTTTCAGATAATTTCGATTTGTTTAATGATGCAGATTTAAAATTTCCATCTGTTAAAGATTCAAAAAACAAAAGCTATGTGTTAAACCATTCTAATTACATGGAGTTAATGCAAAGTGGTGACAGGGTTTTAAGAAAAAACACATTCAAAACATTGAATGGAGCATATGGCAAATTTAATAATTTTTTATCTTCGAATTACATTTCAAACATTAAAGCAGATGTTTTTTATTCCAGAGTTTCAAAATATAAAAGTTGTTTAGATAAATCTATTTATTTGGAAGAAGCTGATAGAAAAGTTTACGATAAATTAATTGATTGCGTCAATAAAAATTTGCAGTTAATTTATGATTATTATGAAGTTAAAAGAAAAAGCCAATCTTTAAAAGATTTTGCAATATATGATCAATTTGCACCCGAAAAAGATGTTAAAAAAACATATACATTTGAAGAAGCAATTGAAATCATAAAAAAAGCAACAGCGCCTCTTGGTGAAACTTATACAAATTTAATAGACAAAGCAGTTAAAGAAAGATGGATTGATGTTTACCCAAACGAAAACAAAGATAGCGGAGCATTTTCTTGGGGTGCGTATGGCAAAAACCCTATTTTACTTTTAAACTTTATTGGCAACACTCAAAGTTTGTTTACCCTTGCTCATGAACTTGGTCATAGTATGCATTCATATTTTTCAAACTCAACTCAAAATTATGATCAAGCAGGCTACAAAATTTTTGTTGCAGAAGTAGCAAGTATTGTTAATGAAATGTTACTTTTAAAATATCTTCAAGAAACAACTAAAAATAGCGAAGAAAAAATATATTATATAGATTATTTTTTAAGCGAATTTAAATCAACTGTTTTTCGCCAAACAATGTTTAGCGAATTTGAACAATTTGCCCACGAGATTTTTGAAAAAAATGAACCTATAAGTTCTGAAATTTTAAATAATTATTATTATAATTTAAATAAAAAGTATTTTGGAAATAAAGTAAAATTGCTACCAGAAGTTAAATATGAATGGTCTAGAATTCCGCATTTTTACAATTCTTTTTATGTTTATAAATACGCAATAGGAATGATTAGCGCAATTTATTTAACGGAAAAAATTATCCCAAATAATTCAAAAAAATATATTAACTTTTTAAAATCTGGAAGCACAAAACCGCCAATAGAATTGCTTTTAGATGCAGGAGTTAATTTGTATGATGACGAAACATTTAATTCTGCATTTGATATCATAAAAAAATTAATAGAAAATTGGGAAGAACTTATTTAAAAAACTAAGGAGAAAAAATGGAACTTTTAGCGCCAGCAGGCAACATGGAAAAATTAAAAACTGCAATATATTTTGGAGCAGATGCAGTTTATCTTGCAGGAAAAAAATTTGGATTAAGAGCTTTTGCAGGAAATTTTGGAGAAGAAGAACTTAAAAAGGCAGTTGAATTTGTTCATAAAAACAACAAAAAAATTTACATTACAGTTAATATTGTTGCTCACAATAAAGATTTTGATGGCCTTGGCGAGTATTTAAAATTTTTAAAAGACATTAAAGTTGATGGCGTTATTGTTAGTGATTTAGGTGTTATTAGTTACATAAAAAAATATGCAGATGGTTTGGAATTTCATATTAGCACGCAGGCAAATGTAACAAACAAACACACTGCAAAAATGTATGCAGATTTGGGTGCAAAGAGAATTGTTCTTGCCAGAGAACTTTCTTTTGATGAAATTAAAGAAATTAGAGAATTTTTGCCAAATGATGTTGAACTTGAAGCATTTGTTCACGGGGCAATGTGCATCAGTTATTCTGGAAGATGCTTATTGTCTAATTTTTTAACAGGCAGAGATGGAAACTGCGGAGAATGCGTTCAAGCTTGCAGGTGGGAATACACAATTTCTTCAAGAGATAGAGGCGGAAACAAATATGAAATTCAAGAAGATGAAAGAGGAACATACATTTTAAACTCCAAAGATTTAAATATGATTGAATATTTAAAACAATTACATGAAAGCGGAGTTACAAGCTTGAAAATTGAAGGGAGAATGAAATCTGCTTATTATGTTGCGAATATTGTTAACGCTTATAGAAGGGCAATAGATTTATTTTACAAAGGCGAAAATGTTACAAAAGAATTAATTGAATAAACAAAAAAATCTAGCCACAGAGATTACACAACCGGTTTTTATTTTGGTAAGTCTAATAGCGAATGCTTAGAAAACTCCATGCCTTTTTCAACACATGAATTTATGGCAGTTGTTTTAGAAGACCAAAAAGACGGGAAAGTTTTAATTGAACAAAGAAATAGATTTGGGATTGGAGATGTTTTAGAAGTTCTTTCGCCAAGCGAAAACTTTAACAAAAAAATCAAAGTTGAATCCTTAAAAGATTGTTCGGGTGTTGATGTTTTAGATGCAAAAACTGTTCAACAAAAATTAGTTTTAAAAACAGATTTAAACTTAAAAGCAGGAGATATTTTAAGAAAAGAAATTTAATCAAATTTCTTGACAGAACAAGCAAAGTGTGATATATTACTCATGCTTGTTTAAATGCGGTCGTGGCGGAATTGGCAGACGCGCAAGACTAAGGATCTTGTGAGTAACATCGTCCGGGTTCAAGTCCCGGCGTCCGCACCAGCTAAAAACGAACTCATATTATGAGTTCGTTTTTATTTTTTTATTTTTTTCAACATTTTAAGAACAAAGAATAACTTTGTTTTTTTTAGACATTCTAACATTGAAGTTTAAAACAATTTATTTTTGGAGATAATCATGGGTAGAGAAGAAATAGTTTGGGAACAATATAATGTTGAGTTTGGAAAAATCAATGAAGATATTTTGAACGAATATCAAGGTGATTTGCATAATATGACAATGAAGGATAGTTTGGCAAATGATATTTACCTTTGTCCTGCATATTTAAAGGCTGTTAAAGAACTTGGTGAATTTGACATGACCAATCTAGACTATTTTAATTACGAAAAGGAATTGTTTTTTGGAAAATTTGATTAAAAGAGGAGAAATATACTATGCAGACCTCAGCCCTGTTGTTGGGAGTGAGCAAGGTGGAATTCGTCCTGTTTTAATTATTCAAAATGATGTTGGAAACAAATATAGCCCAACGGTTATAGTTGCAGCTATAACAAGTCAGTTATCAAAAGCAAAAATTCCTACACATGTTGAACTTCCTTCTAGCGAATATAACTTGCCAAAAGATAGCGTTGTTCTTTTAGAACAAATTAGAACAATTGATAAAAGAAGATTAAAAGAAAAAATTTCACAAGTCGATGCGCAAAAAATGAGAGCAATAAATCTTGCTATTTTAGTTAGCTTAGGATTTAATTATTAATTTATTTTAATTAAAAAAATAATAATTTAATATTTTAATTGATTAAATTATTATTTTTATTATAATTTATAACATTATTTTTTTATAAATTAATAATTAATTTTTATTTTTTATTTATTTTATTTATTTTTTATATTTTTTTTATTTAAAAATTTTATTTTTTATTGAATTAAATTTATTTTTTAATTTATTTAAAGTTTTATTATTTTTTTTATTATTTATTTCTTTTTCTTCTAATTTTTCTTCGGATAAAGAAAAAGAAACAATATTATTTTTGCATGAGATGTTATTTTCTATTTCTCTAAGGTGAATATACTCATAAGGATTTCCGCCTTGTTTTTTTATTTTATAATCTCTAATAAAAATGTAGATAAAAAGTGCTAGCCCAATTATTGCTGAAATTATGCTTGTTAATTGCGAAAATTTAACAGAGCCAATTAGCATTGGGTCGGTTCTAAATGTTTCGATTATTGAACGAACTACGCCATACCACATTAAATACAACGATGTTACCAAGCCTCTTTTTTTAGATTTGTATAGTAAAGTTACTAAAACTATAAAACCTATTGTATTTAAAACGGCTTCGTATAAAAATGTTGCTAAATAATAGTGGCCGTTTATTTCAACTGTGAATGGAAGTCCAAAATATTTAGGGTCGAAAACTTCCCAGCCATGAGCTTCTTTGTTAATAAAGTTTCCCCATCTTCCTGTGCTTTGGGCTAGGATTAGGGCAGGAGCAATAACATCGCAAATAGAAAGAATATCTTTTTTGTTGATAAAAGAATATAATGCAACACCTAAAAAGCCACCTATGACGCCTCCCCATATGGACATTCCGCCTTCCCATATTTTTAATGCATCTACAAAGGAATAGTCGATTCCCATTGGATTAAATAACACATAAAATGTTCTTGCTCCTAAAACTGCAAAAGGAAGAACATATAAAGCTAAAGTTAAAATTTCAGAATTTTTTATTGCTCTTTTAATAGAGAAGAAAAAATAGCATAAAATTACAGCAAGTGCCATTGAAC
>CALWRL010000041.1 GCA_944383945.1 uncultured Clostridia bacterium | reverse complement strand
AGGTAAAACCAATGACTGGGGTGAAGTCGTAACAAGGTAGCGGTATCGGAAGGTGCCGCTGGATCACCTCCTTTTAAAGAGTTATCTTTAAAGTCGACGCTAAAATTGATTTATTCAATTTAGGTGAATTTGCTAAAATTTTAGCAAATTAAATTAAAATTTTATGCTTTATATAAAAAAGCAAACCGAAAGCGATTGAAATTATGTTTTGTTCATAATCAAAACTTTGCAATAAGATTTTGAAATTAAGATTAATTAATTTTAATGTTTAAAAAATCAAAACCCATTCCATATAGTTCAGTTAATTCAAGCAAAAATCGTCCTATTTTTAGGGCGATTTTTTTATTTTCTTTATTTTTTATCAATTTTTCAAATAATTTTTGTTATTTTTTTTTTGCAAATTATTAATAAATTATTTTTTTTAAATGATTAAATTTTATATATTTATTAATTTTATATTTTTTAATCTCTTTTTATATGTTTTTTTATTATTTTTTTTAACGTTTTTTCATATTTATTTTTAATTAAAAAACAAGAAAAGTGCATTTAAAATTTAATTTATAAAATGCTTGCAAATTTTTGTTTAATGTGTTAATATGATGTTGACTTGAGAAAGTCCTTGTTTTTTGTTAGTGCAAAAAACCAGTGAATCTCAACAGAGAAACTGTCCAAAAGGAGGTAGAAAAATGAACAAGTATGAATTACTCTACATTATTTCTTCAAGTGCATCCGACCAGCAAAAAGAAGATTTGATTAAAAAAATTAATCAAATAATCGAAAGCAAAGGCGGGCAAATTGAAGGAGTTGACAAGTGGGGAATGAGAAAGTTTGCATATCCAATTGATTTTAAAAATGAAGGATATTATGTTTTAGTAAACTTTTCAATTAATTCTGAATTTGTTAATGAAATTAACAATTTAATGAACATAACAGAAAATATTGTTCGTCAAATTTTTGTTAAAAAATAGTTTAAAGAGGTAAAAAATGAACAAAGTTTTTTTAGTTGGCAATTTAACTAAAGACCCAGAACTTACAACAACAACAAACGGAATTTCTGTTTGCAGATTTACACTTGCTGTTTCAAGAAGATATGTTGGAGCAAGTGGTGAAAGAGAAACAGATTTCTTAAACATAGTTGTTTGGAGAGGTCAAGCAGAAAATTGTCATAAATATTTAAAGAAAGGAAGCAAATGTGGAGTTGTTGGTTCTTTGCAAACAAGAAGCTATGACGCACAAGATGGCTCTAAAAGATATGTAACAGAAGTTGTTGCAGACGAAGTTGAATTTATATCAACTAATAGAGCTCAAGATGGCATGGGAAGAGAAGTTTCTGAAGAAACTGTTGAAGATGTTGCAGAGCTTAAACCAATAGATGATGATAGCCTTCCATTTTAGTTAAAAGGAGTAAATATGAGCGAAAAAGCAGTTGTCGAAGAAAAGAAAAAATTTAAAAAACCTTCGAAGAAAAAAGTTTGCATTTTCTGTCAAAATAAAGAAGAAAAAATAGATTACAAAGATGTTAATAAAATAAAAAAATATATAACAGAAAAAGGGAAAATTCTTCCTAGAAGACAAACAGGCGTTTGTTCACGCCATCAACGCGAACTTTCCGAAGCAATTAAGCGTGCTAGAGTTATGGCGCTTTTGCCATTTAAAGCAGACTAATAAGCAAAAAGCTCTTAATTTAGAGCTTTTTTTATTTTAAGAGCTAAATTTCTTTATAGATTTAGCTTTTTTTATTTATATCGCCAAAAAATTTGACTTAAAATGTGTATGTATATATAATAATTTTAATTATATAGCAAAAGATATTATTAGTTTTTTGGGGGTGGAAATGAAAATTAAAGCCAAAGAAATTAAAAATACAAAAAAAAATAAACTTGCAATTTGGAAAGTTGCATTAATAACCCTTGCAAGCGTTATTGGATTTGCAGGGTTAGTTTTTTTAATAATTTATCTAACAGGTGGCTTCACTCCTAAAACAGTAAACCCAGAAAACATTTTTTTTGCTGATGTTGTTATAAGCGAAGATGGAACAAAAAGTTATATAAATCGTGGTTCCAATCCATACAACGTTGACAGTGGTTTTGAACTTATTGTTTCAACTTCAACCGAAGAATTTAATCAGGGAGAAATTGAATTAAAATTCACCAAAACCCAAACAACAAACTATGTTATGCAAATTGGCTTAGATGAAGAAGTTTCAGGTTTAGCAAAAGTTTTTTATGCTTTTGATAAAGATGGAAATAGAATTAAATTTGTTACATGCTCGCAAGACAAGGCAACTCACATAACAAACGGAATTATAATATCGCCAAGATTTGCAAACATAAACACTCCATTTAAAATTCAACTTGTTGTTGCTCCAAACAACATAGATGGAGATATAATTAGTTCAACCGAACTTTATAATGTCGGCGGATACACTCAACTTATTGCAACAAGTGTTGCAAACGCAAAAATATCAAGCACATCTGCATACATAAATGTTGATGTTCCTGTTGAAAAAATTGAAATAATAGGAATAACAAAAAACGGTTCTAATGAGGAGCAATTAAAAGAAGTTGATGGGTACATAGAGGTTTCCAGCGAAAGCCTTTTTTCTGCATTATTGCAAGTAACACCAAACAGAGCTATTTATAAATTTGGTAAAGACGGAAGTAATGGTGAAAAACAATACAAAAAGGTTATTTTCTCGTTGGACAATGATGTTAATAACGCAGGTAAAATCATAAACTTTGTGGATAGTGATAATTCACCAATTGATAATTTAATTAATTACGCAAATGAAATACTTTTCAACGGATTAGGGTACCAAGGTTCTAGTTTGAAAACATACTCAAAACCAGGAAATGTAAAAATTTATGCAAGAATGTTTTCAACTTCAATTCTTGAAGATACTAGTGAAGGATTAACAATAAACGACACATATTTAGAGATGGGGACAAAAGGTTTATCTACATCTTCTGAATTTAAAATTAAAGAAATATCAATAAATGGGTTTACTGTAACAGACGAATATAATAACGGCAATCCATTAGATTTAAATATTAATAAAAAGAACATATTGTATGCAAATAGAGCAGAAGGAGATAATAATTTAGGAATTCAAATTAATTCTTCGCAAGGCTCTGCTCAAAATAACATAAAAAATATTTTAATATCATTGCAATACATGATTGGAAATGAGTGGTATGACGCAACAAAGGTTAATGTTGTTAACGGGCAAAGCATTCCTGCAATTATGTCTGTTTATTCAAAAAATGAAATAGTTTCGGGCGATGGCTTAAAAATTGACAACACAAACAAATTATATAATTTCAATTTTTACAGACCAATTTATTTAGAAACATCAAATTTAAGTTATTGGGAAGTTTCGGCTCTTCCATCTTCTGAAAATCTTTTAGCGTTAGGAATTAGTTCCGTAAGAATATATGTTTATTATTTAAGCCCAGATTCTGGCTTGGTTTTAGATGACAAAGAAAATTATGGGCCATATTACATTGAAACCAAAGTTAACGAAATAATTCCTCCTATTTTGGAATGGGAAAAAGGTGAATTTGAAACAAACCAAGACCTTGGGATTGGAGGATTTAACGACAGGGTTTTCATTAGTGGCGACAGACAATTTGAAATTTACAATTCCATATTAATTGAAAATATGGCAAAAATTTTAAATATAAATTCAGATCCTACATATAAAACAATTAGATATTTTATTTCAACAAACCAAGATTATGATTTTTCAAAATTTTTAAATGTTAAAAAATATAATGGAACGATATCTGGTGTTTCTGCAAAAAACATTTATGAAGTTGATTCTAACTCGGCATATTTAACTATTTCTTCTTTAACAGAAGATCAAATTGAGTTTGATTTGTTTTTTGCTGTTGTTGAAGATAGCAATGGAATTCCAACATTATCTTCAAATGGATTATACAGGATTATTAGTTTGCCAAAAACTTTAAATGGCAATTTGATAACAATCCCATTTAGAATAACAAGAGCATTAGGCGATTTTAATATAAACTTTTCAAAAGATGAAAGTGCAACAATAAATCCTTATGGAACAGGTGATAATAGATTTTTTGTTTTACAAAATATAAAAAACAACTTAATTCTTGAAATAACAATTTCAAACAAAGATGCAAATTTGTTTGAACTAACAGCAAAAAATGGTGAAATAGTTCTTTCTGATAATGAAAATTTATATTGCTTAGTTGGTTTAAGAGAAGTTCCGTTAAGTGAAATTCTTTCAACAATATTCTCAAATCCAGATAGAGAAACTGTTTATCAAGACATTTTTGAAAAACAAATTGTTGGAGAAAATGTAGTTTACAAAATAAAAATATCAACAAAGAACATTAATTTTGAAACAAATGTTGACGAAATAGAAACAAATGTTTCTTTAACATATTCAATTTTTGCAACCAACATTCCAGATGAAAACAAACAAACAACAAAAGAAAGCAATTTAATCAATATATATTCTGGGAAAATTCAAAATGGATATTTTGAAAACAATGGAGAAATTTTTAACGGAGAAATAATTGTTGACAAAACAATTAGCGATGATTTAAGCAATTTAGAATTTACTATAACCATAAAAGATGTTGTTGTTGAAGATGAAAACTCTATCATTTATAAAAAGGGTAATAATTATTATGTAAAAGTAAAAATAGAAGCTTTTGGAATAAATGATGGATATTCCATAACATCAAACAATTCTTCAATTGTGCTTTTAACATGGGATGAAGAAGAAAATGCTTATAGAATTAGCTTCCTTTCAAACGGAAGTGCACTGCTAACACTTCAGGTTAATTATCCACACAGCAATTTTGTTGCAAAAGATTTAAAAATAACAATTAATTCAAACTATTCAACAAATGCAGAATATAATGGGCAAGGAAAAGATGAAAGAATAATTTCTTACGATTCTTCAATCGGTTATCAAATTTTAGGAAAAACTGATGAAAATTTCATAAATTTTGCCGATTTAATTCAAATTTTTGCAACAAAAGAAGATCAAAATATTGACATAACAAGTTTGTTTAATTTTAATGTTTACTACGACAACCCATCGGATTTTGCAAAAAGAATAGAGGTTACACCAGGAGTTGGCTTTAAAATTACAAAAGATTTTGGGAATGCTGGGAACATAACTGTTTCGGCTTCAAGTGTTGAAATAGGTGCAACCTTCAACTTTAATATAGTTATTGTTCCAAATTATCAAATTAATGCTTCTGTAAGCGGGCATGAAGATAATGGGGCAACAAAACCAGAAGATGCACCAGCAGGTTCATATGGCGTTTATTCCGAAGCGGACATTGTTTTTAATTCTTTAACTTTTAAAGTTTATGATTTAGTTTCAAAATCTTATTCAACCGATGCAGATCTTAGTTTGTTAAAATTCTTATTAATTTTGCAAGATGGAACAAGCATTGTTGGGGAAGGAGATATTAATGGCATTATAACTTTTGAAGACTATGCAGAATTAAGCGCTGTTGGTGCTTCAAGAAAACTAATGTTCAATGCAGGAACTGAAGGCAAATTTATTTTAAGAATAACAGATGCTGAGGGCGATGTAGATTCATTAGATTTAATTTTCGATATCACATTCTATGTTTCGAACAATATTAAATTAGACACTTCGGGGCTAGAAGTTAAGAAAGAAATTATTGATGGAAACAATGTTGAGGTTGTTTACTTAAATAATTTTGAAAATCCTGTTTTAAATGGACAAACTATCAGCTTTAAAGACAATAAAATTGTTTTTGGTTTAACACAAATTGAAATTAAAACTGTAAAAGAATTCGGCGAACTTGTTTTCAGAGGAAATTTTAAATTTGAATTGGCAGATTCTACAGGAAATGGCGGAATAACAATTTCAAACGCAACAAAAGAAACCGAGCTTTTATTAAAAGTTACTTATGGAAAAACAATTAACGAACAGTTTGTTGGAAAAACTTTCTACATCAAATTATTTGTTGCCCCAAATATAACATTAGCTGATGAAGAAAATAAAGTTTTGTATGATGGAAAAGAATATGTTTCTTTTTATCCATCGTTAACAAACCAAACAATAAAAAATTGGTTTACTTGCGATGGCGTTAAAGTAACAGGGGTTAGTTTAGGAGAAATTGCTCCAACAGGAACTATTTTAAGCTTGCCAAGGCTTTATTCAATGGTTGGAAATGTTAACATATCTGACAATGGAAGAAGTTTTGTAATTGAAAAAACAGAAGAAGGATTAATTAAAACGCAAATAGTTGTTTACTTTGAAGATGAAAATGGTAAACAAAGTAGAGTGTTTAATGTTTTA
>CALWRL010000040.1 GCA_944383945.1 uncultured Clostridia bacterium | reverse complement strand
ATTAAATTAAGACTTTCTTATTTTAGGCCTGATGGTAGAGTTCCCATTAACACTTCGCAATTTGAAAAAAGAGGAATTGCTTTAAATTGTCCTAACTGGAACAGTGAGCTTTGTATACAGTGTGGAAGATGCGTTATTTCTTGCCCTCATGGTGCAATTAGAGCGGTTTTAGTTAATGAAGAAGATGTTAAAAATAAGCCAGACACATTTACAATGAAAGATGCAATTGGTGTTAAAGGTGCTAAATATAGAATTCAAGTTAGTCCTTTAGATTGCACAGGATGTGGCGTTTGCGCTAATGTTTGCATTGCAAAAGACAAAGCACTTACAATGGAAAAACTTAGCAATTTAAATCAAGAAATTGAAAATTATAATTACAGCCAAACTTTAAAACAAGCATCATCGCCTTTTAACAAATTTTCTACGAAAGGTTTGCAATTCTATAAGCCTTATTTTGAATTTAGTGGAGCTTGCGGTGGCTGTGGAGAAACTCCTTACATTAAAATTTTAAGTCAATTATATGGTGATAATCTAATTATTGCTAACGCAACGGGTTGTTCTAGCATTTATGGAGGGTCTTTCCCTTCTTGCCCTTATTCCAAAGATGAAAATGGAAATGGGCCAGCGTGGGCAAACAGTCTTTTTGAAGACAATGCAGAATTTGGTTACGGAATTAAACTTGGAAGAAATGTTGTTGAAAATGAAAGCGAAAAGAAAAGCAGCGTTTGGATAATTGGAGGCGATGGCTGGGCGTATGATATTGGATATGGCGGACTTGACCATGTTCTTCATTCCAATGAAAATGTTAACATTTTGGTTTTAGACACAGAAGTTTATTCGAACACAGGCGGGCAATCTTCTAAATCAACACCAAGTGGAGCGGTTGCAAAATTTGCTTCATCTGGGAAAACAACAAAGAAAAAAGATTTAGGAGCAATTGCAATTATGAGCAAGAATGCATATGTTGCAAAAGTTGCGCTTGGAGCAAATTATGAACAAACAATAAAAGCATTTAAAGAGGCAGAAGAATTTGACGGGCCAAGCATTATTATTGCTTATGCACCATGTGTTAACCATGGAATTAATATGGAACAATCTTTTACAGAAATGAGAAAAGCTGTTGAAAGTGGATATTGGGATCTTTTTAGATTCAATCCAAAAACAAATTCTTTTTCGCTTGATAGCGGTGAGCCAACAATTAGTTATGAAGACTTTGTTTTAGGGGAAACAAGATTTTCGTCGCTGGCAAAATATAACCCAAATCTTTCTGCAGAATTAGTCGAAAAATCTAAACAAGAAGCAAATGATAGAAGAAATTTCTTAAAAAATCTTGCACAAAAAAATGATTAATAATGTAATAAAAAAGTTAAAAAAAGCCTTTTTTCGCCAGAAAAGGCTTTTGTTTTATTTTAGCTATAAAATAAAATTTTTATATGGCTAGAAAAATAGTTTTAACAAGTGGGAAAGGCGGTGTTGGCAAAACAACAATTTGCGCAAATTTAGGTGCACGTTTGGCAGCTCTTGGCTTTAGAGTTTGTTTGATGGATGTTGACATTGGCTTAAATAATCTTGATGTTGTTATGGGCATTGAAAAACGAGTTATGTTTGACATTGTTGATGTTATTGAAGGAAGATGCCGTGCAAAACAAGCCTTGGTTCAAGACAAAAGAATTCAATCGCTTTATGTTATGCCATCTGCTCATAGTTATAGTTGTTCAAATGTTAATGGCGAAAAAATTAAAGAAGTGGTTATGTCGTTAGACAGCAGTTTCGATTATATTTTAATTGATTGTCCTGCTGGAGTTGAAGCTGGGTTTCACAGGGCGGTTTATTGTGCAAATGAAGCAATAATTGTTGTTACTCCGCATATATCAAGCGTTAGAGATGCAGATAAAGTTCTTTCTATTCTATCGGGTTACGATTTAATACATAAATCTTTGGTTGTTAATAGGATTCGTGGAGATTTAGTTTTAAGTGGAGAAATGCTTTCAGCAGAAGAAATTGTTAGGGCGTTAAAAACGCCTCTTTTAGGAGTTGTCCCAGAAGATGATGATATTTCTGCATTGTCTACTGTTGGAGGGCTTGCAAGTGGAAATATTGCTGGAAGAGCATTTACAATTTTATGTGAAAATCTTCATGAAGGCACAAAAAAAATATATGACTATACTATGAAATATAGAGGATTTTTAGGTAATTTTAGAAGAAATCTTAAAAGGAAAATATAATGAAAACTATAGCAGAAATTGGAAATGATAGATTAATTAATGTTTTGGTTAGAGATAAAAATCAAAGCCCTGCAAGAATTTTAAACATATTGAAAAGTGAAATAACAAAAATTATTTCTTCCTATGCTGAACTTGATGACGAAATTATTGTTTTAATGAAAAGCGAAAGGGGCAGAATTATGTTTGAAATTAAGGCTGTTGCCAGAAGAATTAAAGATTTTGGTCAAATTGTTGATTAATCTTCAAAAATATTCTTCTTTTCTATTTCCCCTTTTATTGTTTCCATAGCTTTTGTTTCTAGCCTAGAAATATAAGAGCGTGAAATGCCTAATTTTTGAGCAACTTCCCTTTGAGTTAATGGTTTGTTGCCACACAATCCATATCTTAGTTTTATAATTTCATATTCTCTTTTTGAAAGAGAATTTTTTATTATTTCTCGCATTTTCTCTGTTAACATGTTGCTTTCAACAATATCAACAACTTCATCTTCAATTCCTGGAATAATATCCATAAGCTCAATGTCATTTCCGTCCTTATCTTGTCCAAGTGTTTCTTGCAACGACATTGTTTGTTTATGCTTTTTATTTAACCTTATTAGCATTAAAATTTCATTTTCAATACATCTTGCGGCATAAGTTGAAAGTTGAGTTCCTTTGCTATATTCAAAGCTATTTATAGCCTTTATTAAGCCAATAGATCCAACTGAAATCAAATCGTCGGCTTCTCCTGCGCCAGAATATTTTTTTACTATGTGTGCAACTAGACGCAAATTATGATTTATTAATATATCTTTTGCTTCTTTATCGCCTTCCTTAAATCTTTTAAAGTATTCTTTTTCTTCTTCAAGAGTTAATGGTTTTGGGAAGCCAGATGCTGAATTTACAAATGAAGAAAAAACTAAAATTTTATTTATAAATGTGATAAAATTTTCAAAAATCATAAATATCTCCGCTTTTCAAATATTTATATGCCGAACAGTGTCGAATTTTGACTATTTAGAGAAAATTTTTAAAAATTTTGAAAACTTTAATAATAAGTTTTTTTAACATTTTTTTCACAAGCAAATATTGGTTTTTATCTGAATTTTATTGATGAAGAGTTATATTTTTATACTATAAATTTTTGTTATATTTACACAAAAAAGTAAAATTTTATAAAATATTATATAAATGATTTGACACAAGATATTGTGTTGTGGTAGCATAATTGTGCAACAAGCAAAACTATATATAGATAGAAAATAAAAATAAAAGGGGAATAAAAAATGATTACTCAAGTTTATAAAAGAGATGGAACTTTTCAGAAGTTTGACATTGAAAAAATTGCAAATGCAATTTTTAAAGCTGCCAGAGCATGTGGTGGAAATGACCGCGAAACTTCAGAAGCATTAGCAAAAGAAGTTCTTTCAGTTTTAGAAGAAAAATTTGGTTCTAAAATACCAACTGTTGAAGAAATTCAAAATTGTGTTGAAAAGGTTTTAATTGAAAATCGCCATGCACAAGTTGCTAAATCATATATTCTATACAGGGAAAAAAGAAAACAAGCAAGAGAGAAAAATGCTTTAATTGGTGCAACAATAGATATGTTTGATAACTATCTTTCAGAAAAAGATTGGGCAATTAAGGAAAATGCTAATATGCAAAGAAGTATTGCTGGTCTTAATAATTATGTTCGTGAAGCATTTACTAAAAGCTATTGGCTAAATGAAATATATCCAGATTATATTAGAGATTTACATAATAGTGGTGCAATTCATCTTCATGATCTTGGCTTCTTTGGAGCATATTGTGTTGGTTGGGATTTAAGAGCTATTTTAGTTGATGGCTTTACAGGGGTTCCTGGCAAAATTAGTTCTAATCCGCCAAAACACCTTCGCTCTTTTCTTGGGCAAGTTGTTAATGCAACTTTCACTACCCAAGGAGAAACAGCTGGCGCTCAAGCATGGAGCAGTTTCGACACCTATAGCGCTCCTTTTATTAGAGCAGATAAGCTCACATATCAGCAAGTTAAACAAGCTATTCAGGAATTTGTTTTTAACATGAATGTTCCAACAAGAGTTGGATTTCAATGCCCATTTTCTAATGTTACATTAGATATTAAATGCCCTAAAACCTTAAAAGATCAACCTGTTATTATAGGTGGAGTTCCTCAAGATACAACATACGGAGATTATCAAGCAGAAATGGATATGATTAACAAGGCATTTTGCGAAGTTATGACAGAAGGTGATGCAGATGGCAGAGTTTTCACTTTCCCAATTCCAACAATAAATGTTACAAAAGAAATGGATTGGAACAGTGAAGTTGTTGATAAAATCATGGAAATGACATGCAAATATGGAATTCCTTATTTTGCAAACTATGTAAATTCAGATTTATCTCCAGAAGATGCTGTTTCCATGTGTTGCAGATTAAGACTTAATGTTAAAGAGTTAAAAAAGAGAGGTGGTGGATTATTTGGTTCAAACCCACTAACAGGCTCTATTGGAGTTGTTACAATAAATCTTCCAAGAATTGCATATTTATCATCTAATGAAGAAGAGTTTATGCAAAGACTAGATAAACTAGCAGATGCAGCAAAAGATTCATTAGAAATAAAAAGAAAAGTTATAGAAAAACAAACAGAAGATGGTTTATATCCATACTGTAAATTCTATTTGAGAGATGTTAAAAAACGATCTGGGTCATATTGGGCAAATCATTTTAACACAATTGGAATTGTTGGAATGAATGAAGCAATCATGAACTTATTTGGCAAAGAACAAAACATAACAACCGATTTCGGACAAGAATTTGCTAAAAAAGTTATGAACCATCTTCGTGATAAAATGGTTGAGTATCAGTCTGAAACAGGTCATGAATATAACCTTGAAGCAACTCCAGCAGAAGGAACATCTGCAAGGTTAGCTAAAATTGATAAAAAGCGTTTCCCTAATATTATAACAGCAGGTAAAGAACAAGTTTGCTACACAAATTCAACTCAGGTTCCAGTTGAATACACAGATGATATCTTTGAAGTTGTTAGATTACAAGATGAGTTGCAATCTCTTTACACTGGTGGAACTGTTCTTCACTTATATCTAGGTGAAAAAATTGAAGATAAAGAAATTGCAAAAAAATTAATTCAGAAAATCTTTAACAATAGCAAAATGCCTTATATTTCTATAACTCCAACTTTTAGCATTTGTCAAAAACACGGCTACATTGCGGGAGAACATTTTGAATGTCCTGAATGTGGCGAAAAAACAGAAGTTTGGAGCAGAGTTGTTGGGTATTTAAGAATGGTTCAAGATTATAATGAATGCAAGCGCGAAGAATATGATTTAAGAAAAAAATTCGTTATTAAAAAAGACCAAATAGGTTAAAGGAGAAGAGATTGAATTTTGCAGGATTTATTAAAAATTCATTTGTTGATTATCCAAATAATATAGCAAGCGTTGTTTTTACTTTTGGGTGTAATTTTAATTGTTGGTATTGTCATAATCGAAAAATTATTGAAGGAAATCAAATAGAAATTGTATCCGAAAAAGAAGTTATAGATTTTTTAAGCAAAAGAAAAGGAATGATAGATGGTGTTGTTGTCTCTGGGGGAGAACCAACAATGAACCCAAACATAGAAGAATTTATAACTAAAATTAAAGAAATGGGCTTTAAAGTTAAGTTGGACACAAACGGAACAAATCCTGAATTATTAGAAAAGCTAATAAATAAAAAATTGCTAGATTTTGTTGCAATGGATATTAAAACCTCTCTTAATAAGTATGAAACAATAACAAAATGCAAAGTTGATTTAAACAAAATAAAACAATCTATAAATATTTTAAAAAATTCCGGAGTTGATTACGAGTATAGAACAACTTTTTCGCCCGATATTTCTGTTGGCGACATTGAAGATATTTGCAAAAATTATATTTTTGGAGCAAAAAGTTATGCAATTCAAAAATATAACCCGCCAAATGAAAGCATTATTACAATTCCACACAGCAAAGATGACTTCAATAATGCATTATTAGTTGCTAAAAAATATGTTAACAATGCATTTTTAAGGAGTTGTGATTAAAAAATAATAAATGGAAATGTTTCCATTTATTATTTTTTTGTTTTTTTCATTTATTTTTGAAAAAAAATAAAATTCTTTTTTTAAAAAAATAATTTTATGCTAAACTAATCACTAAGGTAAGTATGAATAATGTTCTTTTAGTTGGCTTAGTTGAAAGTGACTTAAAAAAAATTGGACTCATTCTAGCAGAAAGGTTAGAGTTTTTTTATTTGAACTGTGAAGATATGATTTCCTATTCATTATTTGATAAAATTGAGATGGGGAAAATTTGTGGTATAGAATATCAGAAAGAAGAAGAAAGAAAAGTTGTTCTTGGACTTAACTCGTTTGAAAGAACAATTATTTCGATGTCGTATGAAACATTTTCAAATAATTTTTCAGCAATTTCTTCAAGCAATTTT
>CALWRL010000039.1 GCA_944383945.1 uncultured Clostridia bacterium | reverse complement strand
ATGTAACAAAATCAATTGGTTTATTAGCCCTATAAAGCTCGTTCATTCTTTCAAAAATAAGTTTATTCGCAGAAGAATAAAAATCGTCGCAATTAAGAACGCTCAAAATAGTTAAAGGGGCTTCATTGTTAATAAGCATAGAACCAAGAACAGATTGCTCTGCTTCAATACTATGTGGCATCGTTTTAAATTTTTCCATAAATTTCTCCTAAGTTAATCTGCAAAAGGGTCTCTGCGTTTTGGTTTATCTTTTTGTTTTTTTGCAACAATAATGCTAACAAGCCAAAAAATCAATTCAATAATTCCAATAACAGCTCCCCAGCAAACAACGGTTAAAAACAATTGAAGACCAACCGAAAGATTAATAACATAAAATAAATAAGCAAAACCAATCCCAAACGGAATTGAAACAAAAAGCTCAATCATTCTGCGCTTCATATTTTTTTTAAAAAGTTTTTTTTGCTTATTGTCCATGTCGTATGGAATTATATCATAAAAAAAACGAAAGTCAAATTGTTTAACTCTCGTTTATATATAATGTTATTTGTCTTCATCTACATCATCTAAATCTTTTATATCAATAGTTATAACACCCTCTCCATTTTCATTATTATTGTCATTTTTAGATTTTTTAAAATATATAACAGCAAGATAAATAGCAAGGAAGGTAAAGGTAATAGCAAGCGCAATCAAATAATACGCAAATTGATTTGCTTGAACAATGTAAAATTCAAAAATAGGTTCTTCGTAATTTTCATTGGAATAAAAGCAAAAGATTTTTCCATTTCCAAGTTTAACCTCTTCATCAGCGCCAATCGCATGAAGTCTAGGGTTTTGACTTGCAAAAAAGTAATAATATTTTGGAACTTTAAATTTTTTATTTAGTTCGTTGCCATACTCATTAATAGTCTCTTCAACCCCATTGTTAAAATATTCTTCCAAACTTTCCGTAATTATATTGTTTTTTGTCTTAGAAAAAATTTTACTATATTTTTCAGTAGTAGTAGAAGAAAAAGTTTTATGGTCGTTAACAGCGCCAGAATACTCAGCACTAGTAATAAAAATCCTAGAAGCAAGCGCCGAATAAAACCTAAATTCAACAATATACGAATTTTCATTCCACCCAACATAAGGAGTTAAATGATTTTTCAGCAAAACCTTTTGGCTTGAAGTAATTTTTCCAGAAACTGCCATTTTGTCCAGAACATCATAATATCTTAATTTTACATCATCAATATATTTGCCAGCTAAAGTTTGAATTTTATTTTTAATTAAAGCTTCCTCTTGTTCAGTCATCGTTTCAAAACCGCTGTCCTAACAATCAATAGCAAAATAAATTGAAGAAAAGCTAGTGTTTATTGATGGTAAAGAACTTGCAGAAGTACAACCTGCAAAACCAAAACAAAAAACAATAAGCATAAAACAAACAAAAATTTTTCTCATTTTCCTAATATTACCACAAATTTATTATATGACAAAATTTTTGCTTTAATTAACACAAATTTTTTTCAACCTCCAAGCCCTTCTCCCCGCCAAAAAAACAAAAAAAGGAGAGTTCTACATTCTCCCACAAAAGCAATTTCACATTCCCCCTATATGTTTTTTTAATAAAAAATAAAAACCATAATAATCGTAAAAGTCGCAAACTCAATTATTTAACAAGAATTATTAATGTTTTGCTATGCCAATTAAAAAACTTGCCAAATTTATGGCAAGTTTTTTATTTATTCTTCAGTTGGTTTAGTAACATTATTAACGGTAATTTCAAGAGCTTTTTGTTGTTGTTTTAAAAGTTCGTTTTGTTCTTTAAGCCTTTCTTCAATCATTTTTAAATTTTCATCAATGTCAATTTTTCTTGGTCTGCCTCTTTTCTTTGGCTCAGCGTTAACAACAACTTCTTCTTTTTCTTTTCTTGGCCTTCCCCTCTTTTTTGGTTCTGTTGAAACAACTGTTTCATCTACAACCTTTTTAGGTCTGCCCCTTTTCTTTGGCTCAGCGTTAACAACAATTTCTTCTTTTTCCTTTCTAGGTCTTCCACGCTTCTTAGGCTCTGTTGAAATTTCGGTTTGATCAACAACTTTTCTAGGTCTGCCTCTCTTTTTAGATTCGGTGCTAACAACTTCTACTTTTTCTTTTCTTGGCCTTCCACGCTTCTTTGCCGGTTCTTGTTTTTCCAAAACCTCTTCTAAATTATTATCTTCTTCTTTGTCTTCAACATCAAAATCAGAAACAGAAGCTTCTGTAATAGAAAGTTCTTCAAAGTTATTGTTATTTTCTTCAACTATTTCATTTTTTTTGTTTTCTTCTAAGCTTTCAACAGCAGGAATTTCGTTTTCAACAAAGTTTCCAGAAATCAAATTTCCTTCCCTATCATAAACGTTTTCTTTTTCATCATGGAAATTTCCATTAGCATCATAGTATGTTCCGTTTTTATATCTGTAATTACCTTCGCTGTCGTAATATCCACCAAACTCGTCATACTTTTCGAAAGCTTCTTCTTTTTTCTTGTCGTTTTTTTCAAACTTATAATTATCTGTTAAAAGTTTAATTTGCTTATCTCTTTCATTAATAATCTCATCTTTTTGTTTTAACAATTTTTCAAGTTCGCGTTTTTCTTTTCCAATTTCAGCTTTAATATATGCTTCTCTTTCGTCCGATCTTCCAACAAGAATTTTATTTTGTTTTTCTAATAAATCGGCTTTTTCAACAACTTCTTCAAGGTCTTTTACAGCTTGATCACGAGATGCAATAAGCTGATTTTTTTCTTCTTTAAATTTCTTGTTAACATCGTTTCTAATTTCATCATAAATTTTGTTTGCAAAAGTATTATACTCAGCCAACATTGCTTTTTCAAGATAAACTTTTCCTTCTTCAATTTCAATCTTTTTCTCTTCAATAATAGCGGAAAGTTTATTAAGTTCTTGATTAAACTTCAATTTAGCAGATTCTTGATCATTTTCAATTTGTTGTTGTTTTTTAAATTCATCAGACTGTTGTTTTTTTATGTAGTTACTTTCAATACGGTTTGTAGTTGCTTCTTGTTGCTCTCTAAGTCTTTCAGAATTTTCCTTACTTGCTTGAAGTTTTTTCTGATATTCTTTGGTAATAGATTCAAAATTGCGTTTAAGATTTTCAATTTCTTTTTCAAGGGATTCAATTTCTAAATTAACTCTGTTTCTCATTCCAACAAAGGTTTCAGCTTCTTTCATTGCTCTTTCCAAAACAAGTTCGCCCTTGTCACCAGCTGCTTTAAAATCATACGCCTCATGTTGAATAGCATTTTCTCTTGCCTTTTTAAGCTCTTCTTCTTCCTGCCTTTGACGCTTTTCAATATATTCATTTAAAACAGGAATTCCACGCCTAATTTCATTTTCTGTAAATAAAACTTCAAAGTCAACAAACTCTGGCATTGTTACAACTGCTTTATCAATAAATCTGTTAAAGATATGGAATGTTTGATACAACTCAGATGCGTTGCTAGACATTCTAATGTTTAAACCAATGACAAAAATATAGTTAATTAGTATGACAATAATAGGAATTGCAAAAATAGTTATGAATAAATCGGAATTAACAGGACCTAAACTAGAAGCCCATCCGCAAGCAAATAGGAATGATAAACCAGCATAAACAAAACCAAGAATTTTAACTATTTTGATGTTTGTCTTAAACGAACTTGATTTTAAAGGTCTGTCAATACAATTTTCAACAGACATGTAGAAACTTGGATTTTTATCCCTGTTTAACATATATTGTTGCCAATGATATCTAAGAGTTTTAGGAACTCTTTTCATCAAATTATTAAACTCAATCAAGTTACTTTCATTGATAGTTTTAACTTCGTATAAATACATGTTAATTTTATCAATAGCCCTAACCAGCCTAAGTTCATAAACATTGTGAACAATAATAACGAAAGTAATAATTGTTAAAATCTCTAACCCAACGAAAATAAAAAGCAAATTTTCTAATGAGATTCCAGACTTAAGCGATTCAAAAAAACTAATAATGCTTTGAAACACATCTGCCGTAAAATATTTCATAACCCCTCCTAAATTTATTTTTAGTATAACACAATAAAAAATAAATAACTAATATTTTTAAATAATTTTTTTAATATTTTTTGTTATTTATTTTTATATTTTTTAAACATTTATTTTAATTAACTTGCCATATTTTAAACTTAAAATATAAATATCATCAATTTTGGAATTAGTTGCTTTTTCAAGTGCAAATGAATATGCTAAAAGTTGCGGTTTATACTTTTCAACAAGCTTATTTTCATCTCTTATCGATGTGTATTTGTAATCAATTAAAATGTTTTTTTCTCCACACGAAAAGAAGTCAATTTTACCTTGAATTAAAATTTTTTCTTTTAGTCCTTCTCCATAAATGTTAAAAGGACTTTCCATAATAATAAATTCTTTTTCTTTGTAAATTTTATTATTCTTAGGAATTATTTTTTTAATTAATTCAACATTTTTCATAATGATTTCAAATAATTCTTCTTTCCTAAAAGCCCCATCATTAAATTCTTCTATAAGTTTATTAACGCAATCTTCTAGATTTTCATCATAAAAATCAACTTTTTCTAAAATATTATGAATGATATTTCCTTCTTCTGGAGTGCTAAATTTTAAATGCTCGCTAGTTTTAAAATTTTCTAAATTGTTAACAATGCTTTCATATCCAATTCCCTCAAATGCAATTAAGCTAACAGAAGTTTTGGCAGCTGTGTTTGTGTTATTTTTATACTGATAATTAAAATCAGCCATTTTTTTTGCATCAAGCAACTTATTAATATCAACACTTAAATCCTTTTCAAATTTTTTTATATCTATTTCTTCACCATTTTCAAAAACGAAGTTTGTTCCCGTAACATTTTTATCTTTCAAAGCGCCAAGAATTAAAGATAGATAATTAAGATTAACAGTAATTAAATCGGTTTGTTTATCAATCTTTTCAACATTGTTAAAAATAATTTTATAATTATTTAAATCTTTAATATTAATGTTATCAGATAAAACTTTTTCATCTAATTTTCCAGTTATAATAAGTTTATTTTTTGCCCTTGTAAGCGCAACATACAACAAGCGTAAATTTTCTGCAATGTCTCTTCTTTTTTGCGAGTTTGCAATTATTGTTTCAAAAATGGAATTGTAAACTTTTCTTTCTTCATAGTTATAATTTTTTAATGCAACTCCAAAAATTTTATCAATTTTTATATCTGCATTATCCGTTTTATTAGCAAACAAATCTGTTCCACAATCAGCCAAAATAACAATCGGAAATTCAAGCCCTTTGCTAGAATGAATTGTCGTAATTTTAACACTGTTTTCGTCGCTAGTTTTAATGCTAGAAACTTTTATTTTTTTGTTTTCATTTAAATAATTAATTAAATTTGCAACATCATAATCAAATCCCATTTCTTTAATGTGGGACAAAAATTGTTTAATTTCATTAACTCTGCTTTCGCCGTTTTCCTTTTTTAAAACATTTAAGAAAAACTTTTTTTCATTAAATAATTTTAGCAAACTATGTTTAATACCAAAATTTTGAATAGAAAAACTTAAATCATTTAAACATTCGTAAAATTTTAAAAGTTTTTTTACAATGTTGTTATTTTGATTTTTGCAATAATTAATGCATTTTTCATAAAAGAAATTTCCTTCACAAAGAGAAATCTCAGCAAGTTCATCAAACGAAAACGAAAACAAATCCGAACACAAAACTGGCGCCAAAGACATGTCATTATCCAAATTAAAAATAAGATTTATTAAATGGCAAATAAGTTGATTTTCTTTTGTTTCCATTAAATTAATTTCATCATTAACTTCAAATGGAATGTTACATTCTTTAAAAACCTCAATCAAATCTAAAACTAAATTCGATCTTTTTCTAACTAAAATTGCAATATCTTTAAAATTGATTTCGTTTTGGTTTCCAAATTTATCGGTTACTTTTTGGCCAATTAAATTTCTAATTTCACTTGCAATAGCTCTCGATTCAACCGATAAACAAGAAAAATTTCTTGGCGCCGAAACGCAGCTGTAAATTCCTTTTGGAATCTCTTCTTGTTTTTTACTTTCTAAAACACAAACAACTTTAACGCTTTCATTCTCACAATTAATTTTATTGTTAGCAATAATATTCGAATCAATTTTAAATTTTGCATCTTTTTCATAATTTATTTGAGCAGAAGACTCTGTCATCAACTCATTAAAAACATTATTCACAAAATCTAAAATTTCAGTATTAGACCTAAAATTATATGTTAGTTTAAGAGAACTACCATCTCCATCATCTTCAAATTGCCTGCAAGTGTCAACAAAGATATCAACATCAGATTGTCTAAAAGCATAAATGCTTTGTTTTGCATCACCAACATAAAGAACATTATCTTTAGAAATTAATTTTAAAATTTCGCCTTGTATTGGATTGATATCTTGAAATTCATCAACAAAAATTCTGTTATATTTTAATTTAATTTCCTCTCTAATTTTCTCATCTTGTAAAATTTCATAACAAAATGTTTCTAAATCTGAAAAATCATATTTGTTGATTTTGTTTTTTTCTTCCATTAATATGTTTTCATAATCTAAAAACAAATTGATAATTGAGCATATATTTTCATAACAAGTTGAAAATGAATTCAAAACATTTTCTAAAGTGCCATAATTCTTCTCTCTAAATTTAGAAACATGCTTTTTAAACATATCTTTAACTTTTTTAACTTCTTCAAAAGTTTCTGTACGTTGAATATTAAGCCTTCCGCCCTCTCTTAA
>CALWRL010000038.1 GCA_944383945.1 uncultured Clostridia bacterium | reverse complement strand
AAAAGAAAAAAAATAAAAAGGAAATTTTTTAATAATTTCCTTTTTTTATAAAAAATGTTGTATTTTGTAAAAAAATGAGTTATAATACTTCCATGAATTATTCTAACGATAAAGGTAGTATATCATCGAAATTATTAGACTCACTTGGTATTTACGAGCTTCGCGAACTTGCCCGTTCAATTGGGGTTGTTTCACCAACAACAAAAAAGCGCGAAGAACTTTGTCGTGAAATAATTAAAATTTCTTCTGGCGAAATTAAAGTTAATCAACCAATAACAAAAAAAGGTAGACCACCGAAAACTATAACAAAAATATCAAACATTGTTAAAGACTATATACCTGATGAAATTTTAAAATTGCAAAAACCTGTTGAAAATGAATCATATAGCAATTTTTTAATGCTTGCTCAAAATCCAACTATTTTGTGTAGCGATGATATAAAAAATAATAAACAAGTTTTAGGATACTTAAATTCTGTTCATGGCCATTTTTATTTAAATAATATTAAAAATAGTGAATTTTTTAAATTTACTACTTTTTATGTTCCAAATGACATTATTGAAGAATTTTCTTTAAGAGAAGGGGATAAAATTATAGCATTTGCTAAGGTTTCAGAAAATTATAATTGCGGTGTTGTTGAAGAGCTTATAGAAATTAATGATATAGAGGTTAAGAATTGGAAAAATAATAGAAAAAATTTGGATATATCAACCTATGAAATGCCAACAATTTCGACTTCTATTTTTAACAAGCCAATAAAAAAAGGTGAAAGAACTATTTCCTTTTTTAAAAATGATGAAGAAGCTATTTTAAACATTATAGATGAAATTCAAAATTTTTCAAATTTAAATAACTTTAACGAAAAGCTTGTTTTTGTTGGAATTGAAGTTGCACCAGAAGTTATTTACTATGGAAAAACAAAAAAGAATTTAGAGATGTTTGCAACGAGTTATTATAACGATTTAGAGGATAGTTATAATGCTGTTATAAATGCAATAAATTATTGCAATACTACTTTAAAAGATGGAAATAGTATAAGAATTTTTATCTTCGATATAGTTGGTTTACTTACAAGGTTAGACCAATATTTTGCACATGAAAATAATTTCTATTTGGGGCATAGCGTTTCAGGAGTTCAGCTTGTAAAAAAACTTGTTGGGCTTGGAAAAGCGATATCAAAAGATTTAACCATAACGACTCATTCAATTGCATTTGATAATCAAAAGAATTGTGATTTCATTGTTAATGAAGTAGAAAAAATTGCTAAAAATGTTTAATATGGCAAAAATATATATGTGAATAGAACTTATTTATTTAGATTATCTACACTATTATTATTTTTTGTTTATTTTATAAGCATAATTTTAAGTTTGTTTTTTGGTACTGTATTATTTTATAAATTCTGGTTTTCATATTTTCTTTTGATTTTAGGAATAATTTTCTTAATTAGATTTTTTTGTTATAAAATTGATGCTAGTTTATTTTTGGGAAGTTTTCTTTTGTTTTCTGGCATTTGTGGAATTTTAAACTACTATTTTTCTTTTAAAACGCTTACAACAATTGGCATATATTTAATGGCATTATCGCTTTCTTCTCTTTCAATATATATTGTATTTCGACAAAAATTTCATATTAAAACCTTTGTTTTTTTAGGCTTGTGTGCTATATTACTAGTGGTGTATGCAGAACAATTATTGTCTTTAATTCCATTTATAGTGTTATTAACTATCAATGGGTTAGCAAATTTGTTTGCAATTGTTTATTCAATAATATATAACACGAGGAAGATATGAATTTTTCTAAACAAAAAAATGGATATAATGAAGAGGAAGTTGACAATTATATTGTGTCAATCAATTTAGAGCATCAACGCGAGCTTATGGAGCGTGACCAAAAAATTAGTAAACTCTTAGCAGAAATTGAAGCAGTTAAAAACAAAGAAAAATCGATTAATTTAGCACTTACTGCGGCGGTTGATAAAGCAAAAGAAATTGAAGAAAGTTCGCAAAAAATTTATAAATTAAAATTAGAACAACTTGGAATGCTTTACACAAAATGGGAAATTTTACTAAATGAGATGATTAGGAATAATTCTAATGTTAGTGATATTACAAACATAAAAGAGGATATGGAAAACTTAAAATCTTCTATTAAAGTAGCATTAAAAGATGATTTTAATATTGAATTAATGACAAAAACGCCTGCAACAGACCCTATTAAATCTCTTTTAAACCGACTTGCAGGAATGAAAGCAGAAACAAATTTATCAGAAGCAAAAGTTAAAGTTATTAAAAGAAACAAACCTCGCCCAACATTATCTCAAAAAACTGATTTAGAAAAGTTAGAGGAAAGGGCAAGCCAAATTAAACCAATAAAAAAAAAAAAAATTGAAGAAAATGAAAATTATGAAAATTTAGTTGATAAATTTTTATCAAGTGAAGACGAAGTTCCTGAAAAATATTCTAAATTGTTAAATGTTCCTGATTATTCTAAAGGTGATGGAAAGTTTGATTTAAACGAAGCAATTAATCCGAAGGAAGATTTGCAAGAAATAATGAAATCGTTTGATTTTTATGATGAAAATTAAGGAAATTTCCTTAATTTTTTTATCTTGTAATAATTCGTTTTTTATGATATTATATTTATGTTATTGTTGAAACTATTCACATTAAATTAAGGAGTTATTATGAAGGCAGTTATTATGGCAGCTGGATATGGAACAAGATTTCTTCCATTTACAAAAGCTGTTTCTAAAACAATGTTACCAATAATAGATAAACCAACAATACAAATTATTGTTGAAGAAGCAATTGAAAGCGGGGTTGATGAAATTTTGGTTATAGTAGGTTCTAATAAAGAAGCAATTATAAAACATTTTTCAGAAGACAACGACCTTTTAAAGAGAGTTGGAAAAAACAAGGAAATGTATGAAATTGCAAAGAAAACATTCGTTCCTAAAATAAAATTTGTTGAACAAAAAATTTTGAATGGAACAGGTGGAGCTATCATGCTTGCAAAAGATTTTGTTGGAAATGAGCCATTTCTTTTAATGTTTGCAGATGACCTTTTTGTAGGCAACAACAAACCAGTTTCCAAACAAATGATTGATTTATATAATCAAACCGGAAAAACAATTTTGGGATGTAAAAATGTTAGCAAAGAGTTAATTGTTAAGTATTCTTCGGTTGAGTATTCAAGCAAAGATGGAAGAGTTTATCAGGTTACAAAAATAACAGAAAAACCAAAACCAGAAGAAATTAAATCTACATTATCCACACTTGGCAGATATATTTTAAAACCAAACATTTTTGAAGTTTGCGAAAATCTTGAAACAAAAAATGGAGAAAAAATTATAACCGATGCTTATGATGTTTTAGCAAGACAAGGCGATGTTATTGCTTATGATTTTGACGGAACAAGATATGATATTGGAAACAAATTTGGGTATTTAACTGCGGTTTTTGATTTTGCGCTTAAAGATGATGAATATAGCGACAAGTTAAAAGATTACATAAAAAATAGGATTTAATTTAAAAAATAAGAAAAAATAAAAAAGCAAAATTAAATTTATTTTGCTTTTTTTAATGTAATATAGGTGTTAAAATAAAACCAACTGATATCGAAATTAAATACAAAGAAATTAATATAAAAATATTTTGTTTTATACTTTTATTATTTTTAAAAAGAACAACTAAACCAACACCGCTTCCAACACAAAGCCCTGCAATTGTTGAAGAAAGCGTTATTCCTCCTTCCATAAAAAGAGTTATTAAAAACACTGATGCTGCGCAGTTAGGAATTATACCAATTAAAGATGTTACTAAAGGTTGAAGATATTCATTGATAGAAACAAAATTTATAAAATTATCCATTCCAACATAATAAATTGTTATTCCGAAAATTAAGTTAACTATTAAAATAAAGAATGATATTTTTAAAGTGTGAATAACTGCATCTAAAAATATGTTGTCTGCACAGCATGAATCTGTGTGGGTGTGAGAGTGATTTTCTTCATTAGAATGACAAGAGCATGAATTTTCGTGGTCGTGTGAGTGTTCTATATTAACCTTTTTTAAATTTCCATGCACATCTAATGCTTCATATTTTAATTTTTTTGAAAGTTTATTTTTACCTTGTGCTTTTTCTACAATTTCTAAACTAAAATCAATTAAGTAGCCAAAAATTAGTCCTATTAAAAATTTAACACAAATTATTATCAAAAGTTCTTTATACCAACTTGGATTGGAAATTAAAATTGGTATTGCTTCATCGCTTGTGGCAAGAAAAACCGAAAACAATGTTCCTAATGTTATTGCTCGCTTTGAAAACAAATCTGCCATAACTGCGGAAAAGCCACACTGAGGAATTGTTCCTAAAAGAGAGCCTAAGAGAGGCCCATATCGTTTGCTTTTTTTTGTTAAAAATTTATATGGTTCTTCTTTGTGGTGTGTTAAATACGAAATTAAAAGATAGACCAAGAGCAAAACGGGAACTATCTTTAATGTATCTATTAAAGCATCTAAAATTACATCTAACATTGTTAATTACTTTAGCACTAAATTATATTAAATATCAACTATTTTGTAAAATATTTTTTTATTTATTTTTTTTATTTTTTATTTGAAAAATAATTTAAAATGAATATAATTATACTTGATATTTTTTATATAGGGGGATTTATGTCCAAAATTTGCGTAGATGGAAATACTGCGTGTGCAAGAATTGCTTATAAATTAAGTGAAGTTAGTGCTATTTATCCAATAACTCCTTCAAGCCCAATGGCGGAAGTTTGTGATGAAATGGCAACGGCTGGAGAAAAAAATATTTTTAACAAAAAATTAAAAATTGTTGAAATGCAATCTGAAGCCGGGGTTGCTGGCGCTGTTCATGGAAGTTTAAAAGCGGGTGCATTAACAACAACTTTTACTTGTAGCCAAGGATTGATGTTAATGATTCCTAACATGTTTAAAATTGCTGGTGAATTATTGCCAACTGTTTTTCATGTTTCAGCTAGGGCAGTTGCAACTCATGCGCTTTCAATTTTTGGGGATCATTCTGATGTTATGGCTGCCAGATCAACTGGCTTTTTAATGTTAGCATCATCTTCTGTTCAAGAAGCTCAGGATTGTGCTTTAATCGCTCATTTGGCAAGTCTTAAAACGAGTTTGCCTTTTATTCATTTCTTTGATGGATTTAGAACATCTCATGAAATTCAAAAAATTGAAGAAATAACAAATGATGATATTTTAAAACTTATATCTTTTGATGATATTAAAAAATTTAGAGAGCGAGCATTAACTCCTAAAAATCCTCATCAATCTGGAACAGCTCAAAACCCAGATGTTTATTTCCAAAACAGAGAGGCTTCAAATAGTTATTATGACAAGGCTTTTTCAATTATTGAAAAAACCATGGTTGAAGTTGGTAAAATTACAGGCAGAAATTACAAACCTTTTGAATATTATGGCGACGAAGACGCAAAAAATGTTATTGTTGTTATGGGTAGTGCCGCTCAAACGATTAAAGATGTTGTTAGAAAAATTAAAGATAATGAAAATGTTTTCAAAAAATTAGGTAAAATAGGCGTTTTAAATGTTAGATTATACAGGCCTTTTAACACACAAGCTTTTATTAATTCTTTACCAAAAACTGTTAAAAAAATTGCAGTTTTAGATAGAACAAAAGAGAGCGGAGCTGTTGGCGAACCTTTATATGTTGATGTTTGTTCTAGTATTAATATACATGGATTAAAAGTTGATGTTATTGGTGGAAGATATGGGCTTGGTAGTAAAGAATTTACACCTTCATGTGCTATTGCTGTTTTTGAAAATTTAGTTGGTGAAAATAAAAATTCATTTACTGTTGGAATTGAAGACGATGTTACAAACTGCTCGCTAAACCTTAACAGCGAATTAATTTCTAATTTTAAAGATATTGTTGGCAATGATTGTTACCAAATGATGTTCTTTGGACTAGGCTCTGATGGCACAATTAGTGCGAACAAGAACAGCATTAAGATTATTGGAAATTCATCTAATAAATTTGTTCAAGGATATTTTGAATATGATTCCAAAAAGTCTGGCAGTTTAACTGTTTCGCATTTAAGATTTTCCGACAAAGAAATTTTAATGCCTTATGAAATAGAAGAAGCGGATTTTATTGCAATTCATAATTACAGTTTTATAAACAAATTTAACATATTAAAACACCTAAAAATGAATGGAACTGTTTTGTTAAACACTGTTTTAAAAGAAGATGAACTAAATAAAAATTTACCTATTTTCTTTAAACAAGATTTAGTTAAGAAGAATGCAAAATTGTTTACCATTGATGCACAAAATATTGCGAGTTCGCTTGGGCTTGGAAACAAGATTAATATTATTATGCAATCGGCATTCTTTAAAACAAGCAACGTAATTGATTTTGAAACAGCTAAAAACGAAATGATAGAAGCTGTTAGAAAAACATATAAAAGAAAGGGTGAAAAAGTTGTTTTAGCAAACGAAAAAGCAGTTTTATCGTTTGACAATTTAAAGGAAATATCATTAAGCAATTTGACTAATGAAGTTTTTGATAGCGAATTAAATTATTACGAGCATGATGGTTGCAATGGAGAATGTGGAAAATGCTTGGGTTGTTCTATTGAAGAAAAGTTTGCTGAAAATGTTATGAAACCAATTTCTTTAAGAGAAGGTAATAAATTAAAAGTTTCTGGTTTTAGTCCTGATGGAAGAGATCCAACTAACACTTCGCAATTTGAAAAAAGAGGAATTGCTTTAAATTGTCCTAACTGGAACAGTGAGCTTTGTATA
>CALWRL010000037.1 GCA_944383945.1 uncultured Clostridia bacterium | reverse complement strand
AGCTGGTGGATTTTTTAAGTTTGGAAGGATTAAAGGTGTTTCAAGGCCCGCGCTTTGTCCATTTCTTCCTACAAAAAATGGAGATTATGTTTTAGTTGCAGATTGTGGTGCAAACATGGATTGCAAGCCAATAAACTTGTGCCATTTTGCTATTATGGCAAATGAATATTATAAAGAAAGATTTGGCAAAAAAAATCCAAGAGTTGCACTTTTAAATGTTGGAACAGAAGATCATAAGGGCGACGAATTATGCAAAGAAGTTTTTCCAATGCTAAAAAAATTAAATATTAATTTTGTTGGCAACATGGAAGCAAGAGATATTATGAGCGGGAAATATGATGTTGTTATTGCAGATGGCTTTGCAGGAAATGTTGCGTTAAAAGCAACCGAAGGTGCTTTAAAAATAATGATGGGTGAAGTTAAAAAGGCAATTAAAAGCAACTTTTTCTCAAAAATAGGTTCAATTTTTTTGCTTGGAGCATTTAAAGGCCTTAAAAAAGATTTCGATTTTAATTCTTATGGGGGCAGTCCATTTTTAGGGTGTAGGAAATTAATTATTAAATCTCATGGTTCTTCAAAGGCAAAAGCAATAGAAGTTTCTATTGACGAAATAATAACATTAAAAAACAAAAATTTAAATGAGCAAATTGAAAAAGCAATTTCTGAAATTACAGTTGAATAACAAAATTTAAAAAGTCAAACCAAGTTTGACTTTTTTGTTATTCGCTTGCAAAATTTTACTGTGTGTGATAAAATTATATTGCAAAATTCTTGCACACTTTTCTTGTGTTGCAAAATACATTTATTAAGGAAAATTCAATGAACTTTAAACAACTTGAGCTTGCCGGATTTAAATCGTTTGCAGATAGAATTCAAATTAAATTCGATGATGGTGTTACGGCAATTGTTGGGCCAAATGGCTGTGGAAAAAGTAATGTTGCAGATGCAATAAGATGGGTTTTGGGGGAACAAAGTTCTAAAACTTTGCGTGGCTCTTCCATGCAAGATGTTATTTTTAGCGGAACAGAAAAAAGAAAAAGTCTTTCATATTGTGAAGTTACAATGACATTTGACAACACAGATAGATTTTTTAACTATGAATTTGATGAAATAGCAATAACTAGAAAGCTATACAGAAGTGGAGAAAGTGAATATCAATTAAACAAGGCTCCTTGCAGGCTTAAAGACATAACCAACTTACTTTTCGATTCTGGGCTTGGAAAAGATGGATATTCAATTATTGGGCAAGATCAAGTTGGTAAAATTCTTTCTTCAAAGCCAGAAGACAGGCGCTCAATATTTGAAGATGCTGCTGGAATTTCAAAGTATAAGTCAAGAAAGTTAGATGCGGAAAGAAAACTTGAAAGAACAAAGGATAACATTTTAAAATTACAACTTGTTATAGATGAAATTGAAAGGCAATTAGGGCCTTTGAAAAAACAATCAGAAGATGCTAAAAGATTTTTAGAATTAAAAGAAATTTTAAAAAATTTAGAAGTAAATGCATACATATATCAATATGAAAATGCTAACGAAATGAAGGCTAAAATTAGCAGCCGTCTTGATGCAATTTGCGAAGAGTTGGAATTAAGGCAGAAAGAACTTGAAGAGGTTGCAAAAAACTATTCAAACAACATGGAAAGCATTGAAACAATTGATAAAATTGTTGAACGCCTTCATGAAAACATTTTAAATTTAACAGTTAGCATCGAAAAACAAGCGGGCGAAACAAATGTTGTTAGAGAAAGAATTAAATTCTTAAAAGAACAAAACAACAAGCTTGAACTTGATGCAACTAATTATGAGAATTTAATTTCTGCAATTAAACTTCAAATTGAAGACAGGGCAGGCCATCTTTCTGAAACAAATGAAAAATTAGAGGTTCTTAAAAAAGATGAAGAGGAATTATCTAGGAATTATTTAAAAATTGTTGATGAGCTTAATTTAAGCGAAGATGAAGCAGAAAGCAATCAAAAAGAGATGTTTGATGCGCTTGATAAATTAACATACATAAAATCTAACTCATCTCGTCTTGAAGCAGAAAAAGAAGCAAGTAAATCATCTCTTGTTGAAATAGAAAACAGAATTTCCAATATAACAGAAAAATTAAATCAACAAACAAATCTTAAAACAGAATTGGAAAGCAAAATTAAAAATTTGCAAGACCAAAACAAAGAGCAATTAGAAGTTGTTTTGAAAGGCAAACTTGAAATTAATTCAAAACAAGATAGCTTTTCTGAATTGCAAAAAGAAATTCAAAATTGCGGAACTAAAATTCAAGTTTACGAAAACAGAAAAAGAATTTTAGAAGAAATGCAAGCTGAACATGAAGGCTATGCAGGTAGTGTTAAAAAGATTTTAAAGGAAAGCGAAAGAAACGCCGAATTTAAGAAAAAAATGGTTGGTGTTTTAGCTTCTTTAATTTCTGTTCCTGAAAAGTTTGAAACAGCAATTGAAACAGCTCTTGGAAACGCTCTTCAAAACATTGTTACTAAAAATGAACAAGATGCAAAATCTATTATTGAATTTTTAAAACAAGGGCAGTTTGGGCGTGCAACATTCCTTCCTATTACTTCAATGAAAGTTAGAAATTTATCTGCTCAAGATTTATCGCTTTTAAAAACCGAAGGATGTTTTGGTGTTGCAAAAGATTTAATTTCTTACGGAAGCGAAATTGAAAATGTTATTTCCAATTTACTTGGTGCAACAGTTATTGTTAGCAATTTAGATGTTGCAATTAAGTTAGCGCAAAATTCAAAGTTTAGCTTTAAAATTGTAACACTTGAAGGAGATGTTATAAACCCTCAAGGTTCGATGAGCGGGGGAAGCAAAAAAAGCGAAGCAGTTAACTTAATTAGTAGAGATAGAGAAATTAAAACATTAGAAGTTGAAATTGATAAACTTAAAAAGTTTTTTGAAGGTAGTTCGGATAAGGTTAAAAGCGCAAAAACCGAAATTGAAAACTTAATTAAACAAGTTGAATATATTACTTCAAAACAAAAAGAACTTGAAGTTGAAATTGCTAAAGAAAATGAAAAATATTCTTCAATTTTAGATTTAATTTCTTCTTATGAAAATGAATTAGATGCATTAAACAATTCTAAAATAATAACTTCAAACAAAATTGATGTTATAACAAAAGAGCTTGAAAGCATTTCAACTCTTGAAAAAACTGTTGGCGAAAACAAAGAGGGCGCAAACGAAGCAATTGCAAAGCGTCAAGAAAGGTTTTCTAAATTAAAAGAAAATAGGGAAGAAATTAGCAAAAAATTAACTGAAATTAGAGTTGAAATTGCTTCATTAAAGAGCGAAATTATGGGAACAACTCAGGAACTTGAAAGGTTAGATTCTCAAATTTCCGATGCGCAACAAAGAAAAGAAAATCTTTTTGAAGAATTGGAAAGAAATAAATCTAGCATAGAACAATCGGAAAGTCTTGTTGCTTGGCAAATTGAAAATTCAACAAGTTCGGAAGCAAGACAAAAATTAGATAGTTTAAAAAATGAACAGAAAAAGTTAGACGAAAATAAAATTAATTTACAAAAACAACTTAAAGAGTTGGAAGAAAAGCGAACTTTCTTAGTTTCGGAAGTTAACAAAATTAATGAAAGAAAAATTAACGAAGAATTTAAAATTAGCAAGGTTGACACAGACATAGATTCTATGCAAGACAGAATTTTAGAAGAATATCAACTAGACTATAATTCTTGTTTAGCTCTGAAAGATGAAAACTTTAATCTTAATCAAGGATTATCTGAAATTTCTAAAATCAAAAAAGAAATTAATAAGTTGGGCTACATTAATGTTGCGGCAATTGAAGATTCTAAAATTTTAGGCGAAAGATATGATGCGCTAGCCGTTCAAGTTGAGGATTTAAACAAAGCACAAGATGAACTTATTGAAATTATTGGCGAACTTTCAAATGAAATGAAAACAAGGTTCACAGAAGAATTTAACAAAATTAATGAAAACTTTAAAATAACATTCCGTGAATTGTTTGGCGGAGGAAATGCAAAGCTTGAATTAATTGGAAGTGAAAACATTCTTGAATCAGGTGTTGAAATTTTAGCAGAGCCACCAGGCAAAAAATTAAGTTCAAACTCTCTTTTAAGCGGAGGAGAAAAGGCGCTTACAGCAATTGCAATATTATTTGCAATATTAAAGTTAAGGCCAATGCCATTTTGTTTGTTGGACGAAATTGAGGCAGCGCTAGACGAAGCAAATGTTTATAGATTTGCTCAGTATTTAAGAAAGTTTTCTAGCGAAACACAGTTCATTGTTATAACCCACAAAAAGCCAACAATGGAACTTGCAGATTCTCTTTATGGTGTTACAATGGAAGAAAAAGGTGTTTCTAAAATTGTTTCTGTTAAGTTGTCTGATGCTGTTAAATTTGAACAAAAATCTGAAAATTAAAAGAAAAAACCCTAATTTAAAGGGTTTTTTTATTAATTTTTTTATTTATTCTATTATATCATCGTTATCATTATCGCTATCATCATTTTCAAAAATCTCGTTGTTTTGGAAAAGGGTGTCTTTTGAAACTAATTGGCTTTCAATTAAATTTTTGTCTGTTGTTGTAAATGCAAGAGTGTCAACTTTTCCAAGTTTTGTTTGAATGTTTCTTGTTTTGCTTTCAGCGTCTTTCATTGTGTTTGCAACTTCTTGAAGTTTTTTGTTTGTTTTAGCTAAAATGTCTCCAAATTTATTAAATTCAACTTTAACTGTTGTTAAAACTTTCCAAACTTCGCTTGTTTGTTTTTCTATTGCTAGTGCATGGAAACCTAATTGAAGAGTGTTAATAAAAGCTGTTAATGTTGTTGGACCTGTTACTGCAATTTTGTAGTCGCGTTGCAAACTTTCGCAAAGCGATGTGTTTCTTAAAACTTCGCAATACAAACTTTCTATTGGCAAAAACATAACGCCAAAATCTGTTGTGTAAGGTGGATTTAAATATTTGTCCCTAATTTCAGCTGCACATCTTTTTATGCTTGAAGCCAAATTCTTTCTTGCGGCAATAACCGAAGCTGTGTCGCCCTTTTCTTCTGCTTCTATTAACCGGTTGTAATCTTCAACCGGATATTTACTATCGATAGGTAACATAACAAATTTGTTATCAACTTTGCTTGGAATTTTTATAGCGAATTCAACAAAATCTTTTGATTTCGGTTTTAATTTAACATTCCTTTCATATTGGTCGGGGGTTAAATATTGCTCTAAAAGATTGCCAAGGCGAATTTCTCCCCATGTTCCTCTTGTTTTAACATCTGAAAGAACTTTTTTTAAATCTCCAACACCTGTTGCTAAAGTTTGCATTTCTCCAAGCCCTTTGTAAACAGATTCTAGCCTGTCATTAACAAGTTTAAAAGATTCGCCCAATCGTTTTTCCAAAGTTGTGTGAAGTTTTTCATCAACAGTGGCTCTCATTTCTTCGAGTTTGCTAGCATTTTCTCTTTGAATTGTTCCTAGTTTTTCTTCAACAGAAGAGCGAATGGCTTCAAGTTTTTCTTCGTTAATTCTAGAAAACCCGTCAATTCTATTCCCTAAAATATTGTTTATTTCTTCTCGTGTTAGCTTTAAACCAAAATTTAATTCTTGTTTAAGAGAATTAAGGTTGCCGTCTACATTTAATGATTTAAATTTTAATAATATGATTATAGAAATTAAATTTAAAACAATTAAAACACAAATTAAAGCAATTACAATTGTTTCCATGTTTCCCTCCATTTTCTTCATTATAACATAAATTTATATTATGGTATATTGAAAAAGGCAAAAAACTATGATATAATGTTTATGAAATAAAAGAAAGGGTTAATATAATGAGTTTTGTTGGTTTAAAACAAAAGAAGGGCATTATAATAAGCGGTTTTGCAGGCATAGGGAAAACCGGTTTGTTAAATCACACCCCATACTATATTGGGAAGAAAATTTACGACTTATCATCATCATACTTTAGAAAAAATGAGGGGTGGGAAAAAGTTTACTGCGACATAGCAATTAACCTTGCAAATGAATATGATTATGTGTTTATTTCAACGCATAATATGGTTATTGATGAGATGCTTTCAAGAGGCGAAAAATTTTATATTGTTTATCCTAAACAATATTGTAAAGATGAATATGTTAAAAGGTATATCGACAGAGGCAATTCAAAAGAATATATAACAAAGTTTATTAAAAATTGGGATATTTTCATTAAAATGTTAGACGATGTTAAAAGTGATTATAAAATAACATTAAGGTCTGGGCAATATTTATCTGATGTGATTGGCAGGCTAAGATAATATCGACAAAGGTGGCAAAATTTCGCCACCTTTATTTATTTTATTTTGTGATATATATAAATTATTTAAAGTATAATTTTTATGTGGAAATAGTTATTGAGTATGTTTTAATTGATAATTTGGTTATCAATTTTTTAATTCTCTATCTTTCCGCACTAATTCTCAAGCTTAATTCAAGAGGGTTAAGAAGCTTTTCTGGTGCAATAATTGGAGCTGTTTGTGCGCTTATAACTCCAATGTTAAATCTTCCCAATTATTTGTTAATTATATATAAGTTGTTGTTGGGATACATAATGGTTAGAATAGCTTTAAAACCAGTTGGCTTTGCAAAAAATGTTATTTCTTATTTTGTTTTTTTGCTTTTAACCGCGGTAATGGGAGGAGTATGTTTTGGAATCGTGTTCATGCTTTCGGGAGATATTAATGGCGGTTTTGTTTTAGTTTATGATGCCGAAATTCCGGTTGGTGTTATTCTTTTAATTGTTAGTTTAGTTTCGTTTGCCATTACAAAACTTGTTCAAAAATTAAACAGAAAGAAATTGTTTAACACATTCATTTTTAAGGCCGAGTTAAAGAATTTAAATAAAATTGATTTATTAGGCAATAAAATGACAAAAATGAGAACTGTAGTGGGTTAATCTGGAT
>CALWRL010000036.1 GCA_944383945.1 uncultured Clostridia bacterium | reverse complement strand
ATTTTTACAAACCATTGTGCCTGGTTTTGGCAATTGTGCAATAACAAATCCACCTTCGCCTTGAATTTCATATTTTAAGCCCAAGTTAGAAAGCTTTAAACATGCTTCTGTTAAACTTAAACCAACAACATTAGGAACTTCTATATTGTTAACAATTTCTATTGTTTGATTATCTTTTTGAATGTTTTCATATTCGAATATTGCGCTAAAAATTTCTTTTGCGTAAGGAGAAGCAACAACACTTCCATAGTAAGCACCTGTTCCTGGTTCGTCAACTACAACTAAAACAATATATCTAGGATTAGAAGCAGGATAAGTTCCTATAAAACTAGAAATGTATTTACCAGAAATTTTTCCGTCCTCATATTTTTGAGTTGTTCCTGTTTTTCCGCCAACTTCATAACCTTCAATAAAAGTGTATTTGCCAGTTTGTGAAACAACTTGTTCTAACATGGAGTTAATCATTCTTGATGTTTCATTTGATATAACTTGTCTAACAACTTTTTTTTGATTCTGTTCAATTATTGTTCCATCGCTAGAAACAATAGATTTAACCATGTAAGGCTCTAATAAATATCCACCATTAACACACGCAGATATTGCTGTTATTAATTGTAATGGAGTTAATGCAACTGCTTGGCCAAAACCCATTCTTGCTAAGTCAACAGTTTTAACGCTATCTTTATCCATTAAAATTCCGGCAGATTCTCCAAGAAAATCTATTCCTGTTTTGTTCCCTAATCCAAATTTTTCAAAAAAATCATAAAATTTATCTAAACCTATTCTTAAAGCAAGTTGTGTAAAAACAGCATTGCATGAATTACATAGACCATCGGTTAAATCTTCGCTACCATGACCAGTTGACTTCCAACATTTTATTTTTTGACCATCTATTATTGCATATCCTGGACAATAAAAACTATCTGATAAATGTGCAACTCCTGCTTCAATCGCGCACGCCATGGTTAAAATTTTAAATGTTGAACCTGGTTCATAAACATCAACTATAGTTTGATTTTTCATTTGTTGTAGCATTGTTTCAACATCATCTCTTGGAACTTCATTTAAATTAAAACTAGGCTTTGTTGACATTGCTATTATTTCACCTGTGTTTGGATCCATAACAATAGCACTAGCACTTTTCGCTTTTTGTTCTATCATTAATTTTTCAAGTGTTTGTTCAACTTTTAATTGAATGTTTGCGTCCATTGTCATATATATATCACAACCAGGAACAGATGGAACATAACTTGTTAAACTGTTGTAAATTTGTTTTCCTTGAAGATCGCTTTGAACTAAACTATAGCCATCAACACCTTTTAAAATATCGTTGTAATATGCTTCCAAACCTGCTTGCCCAACATTATCTATTGTTGTGAAACCTAAAATTTGAGTTAATAAATTTCCATAAGGATAATATCTGCTAATTCCATCGGTTAAATAAACACCACTATAACCCTTTTTGAAAATTTCATCTGCTACATCTTTATCAATTTTCATTTTTATTAAAACTTCACTAACAGATTTGTTTTTAATTTTCATTAATGTTTGATTGTAGTCTAAATCAAGTTTTTGTGATAAAAATGAAGCAACAGATGGAGCATCTTTAACCTCCCTTCCTCTAACATATAAATTATATGATGTATATGAAACGGCAAGCGCAGAACCATTGCAATCATAAATGTTTCCCCGTTCTGCTGTTAAAGGTAGATCTCTTGTCCATTGGTCCATTGCCTTAGCTTGAAGATAGCCACCTTTAAAAACTTGAACATATAATAATCTTCCAATAATGGCACAAAAAATTAAAATAAGAGCAATTGAAAAAAATATTACACGCTTCTTCAAACTTTTAATATTAAATTTTGAGTTCATAAAAAAAACGCTCCTAAAATAATTTATTTAAGGAAGCGTTACTTTATGTTAATTAAATAAATTTGAAAGCCAATTGCAAAATCTATCAAACCAATTGCTCTTAACGCTGTATTCAATAGGCTCTTGTGGCGAAGGAGTTAAAGGAATTACTTCTGCATCGGATAAAGCAGATAAATTAAAAATACTGTCTGGATTAGTTAAATCATCTGCTTTTGAAATATTGCTTATGTGAGTTACAACATTAACCGAATATATTTTGTTTGCTTGCTCCATTTCCTCGGTTAGTGTTTTTATTTCAACAGCGTTATAAATTGCCCAACCCATCATGCAAACTAAAACTGCAACAGTTCCAAAACAAATTATTTTTAATCGTGTTTTAAATTTTGCTTTTCTTTTGTTTTTATTTTCAGAATCAGTTTCAATATTTTCTTCTGAATTTTCTTTTATTTCTTCTTCGTTATATTTTTCAACAGAAAGACTAATTAAATTTGATTCTTCATATTTAATTTCTGTTTCTTCTTGCGTTGATGTTTGCGGTTTTATTTCTTCTTCAAAATCTTTGTTGTAATAATTTGAAAATGAAACCTGACCAGGTGTTTGTTTTTTCTTTGGTTCTTTAGATTCGGAAAAAAAAGTTTCGGCTGCCTTAAATTGAATTTTAGGAGTTACTTGTTTGTTTTTTTGTTCTTGCTTAGTTTCTGTTTTATCAAAATTCTTTTTTAAATTTTCCATATATTGAGTTGGAGTGTTGGTGAAAAGAGTTTTTTTAGCACTTTCTTTCTTTTCATCTGTTTCAACTTTTTTTTCTTCTAAAACAGAATTAAGGGAACTTGGTGTTTCCTCAACTTTTTCTAAAATTGCAACATTTGATACAGGTTCTTTTTTTAATTCCATAAACTTAATATACTTCATTACTTATAATTTTTCAAGTAAAATTATATTTTTTCTGCAATTCTTAATTTTGCGCAACTGCTTCTAGAATTGTTTTTTAGTTCTTCGCTTGAAGCAATTATAGGTTTTTTTGTTATTAGTTTTATTTTTGCTTTGTGGTTGCAAACACATTTTGGAAAGTTTGGAGGGCAAATGCAATTTAAACTTAAATCTTTAAATGTTGATTTAACAATTCTATCTTCTAACGAATGAAAAGATATTATACAAATTCTTCCATTTTCATTTAACATATCAACAAAACTTTCTATCGTTTTAGAAAGATCTTCCAATTCGCTATTAACAACTATGCGCAACGCTTGAAAAACTTTTTTTGATGCACCACCACGCGAAAAAACAACTTTTTTTGGCATGCTGTTTTCAACTATTTCATTCAACTGCAATGTTGTTTCAATTGGTGCAATTTGACGCTGTTTAACTATGTTTTTTGCAATGCTATGTGAAAATTCTTCTTCGCCATAAGTTTTAAAAATATTAACTAATTCTTCTTCACTGTAAGTGTTAACAATATCCTTTGCTGTTAATGATTGAGATGTGTTCATTCTCATATCTAGAATTCCATCTAATCTGTAACTAAAACCTCTTTCTGCTGTGTCTATTTGATAAGAACTAACACCAAGGTCCATTAAAACACCATCTATTTTTTCAATTCCTATTTCTTTTAAAATTTTCGGTGCATTTTTAAAATCATCATTAACAAGTAAACAACCGTTTTTTATATTCTCTTCGCTATTAATTGTTACATAAGAAATTTTAGAGAGTTTTTCTTTTGAAGCTAAAATAGCATTGATGTCTTTATCAAAACCAATTAAAATACCTTTCTTTAGTTTTTTTACTATTTCAGAGGAATGGCCTGCTCCACCCAATGTGCAATCAACATAAATTCCATTAGGTTTTATGTTTAAGTTTTCTACAACTTCATTAAGCAAAACAGGAATATGTGAAAATTCTTCTTTCATTTGTATTAATCCTTATTTATATTATTAAATTATTACTCAAAAAGCGCTTTTACAAGATTTCTTATTTCTATGTTTGTTGTTGCTAAATCAATTTTTTCAAATAGTTCGCTTAGCCCGCCTGATAAATTGCAATTTAATTTAATTCCGTTTGCAACTGCTTTTTGTAAAACTATTTTTGCACCGCAACACAAATCTTTAAGTGAATCATTTATGTTAGAATCGGTTATGCCTAAAATTTTTCCTTCAACAAAGTTTGTCATTAAGAAGTTTATTCTGTTGCTAACATTTTTTTCTAATGTTAAATACGAAACATCTATTGAAGAAGAAATGTCGTAACCTGTTGAGGTTTTAACTGCGTCTATAATTTTATTTGCATCATCTTGTGTTAAGCTTCCAAGCGAATTTGATAAATCTTTAAAGTTATCTGGTGAATTAAGGTCTTTAAAAGAATCTTGAATATTATTAATTTTGTCGGTTGTTTCTTTATCAACTCCAATAATTTCTAAACCATCGGCTAAATTTACATCGCTATTAGGATCTGAAATAACATCTAGAATATTTCCGTTTTCTTTGGATATCTCAGAAAGTTTTTTTGCTGTTTTTAAAAAGTTTATCCATTCAATTTCACCATATGAAATTTCGCCAGAAAAATCGAATGTTTGTTTTGCATAGTTTATAAATGATATATAAAGTTCTGCAAAAATTCCACCATTAACAACAGTTTTTCCATCTTGACTTAAAACACAATTTGGATTTGGTTTTCCATCTTTATAATCATAAGCATTCTCTTTTAATTTATTAAAGAAAGAACCAACCAAAACAATTTCTTCATCTGTCATTTCATCTATTTTAAATGAATCTTTTGATAATACATTGAAACAATCTGCTAAACTTTCAAAAACTAAAACAATGTGTTGTTCTTGTGAAGGTGTTAAATCTTCTAAAGTTAATTTAGAAAGTGTAACGGAATTTGTTTCAGTTGAAATTATGTTTGCAATTTGCTCATTTAAAACATTTAAAATGTAAACTAAAGTTTGTTTTAAAATTTTACTATCGTATAAATTTTCAACAAATATTTGAATTGATGATGTTTCTGGCATTGTTTCGTATAATGGAAGTTTTAAGTTATCAAATATTTTAGAAATCAATTCGTTTGTTATTGTTACTTTTTCTAACTTCATGTTAGGAAAAACCATTTTAACAATTGAAGTTCCATTGTGTTCTTTTTCTAAAATTGATAAAATTGCGTTTAATTTTTCTAATTCATATGACCAATCAAAATTATCTTCACCAGCTTCGCTTGTGTTAAAGTATTCACCGTATTCCGAATTGTTTATTGCTAAGAAAATTGATTTATATGTTTCGTTTAATATTGATATTTTTGAAAGAGGAACAATAACATCAACAAAATAATCTGAATTAAGTTTTCCTGATGAAGTAGGATTATTTAAATTGAAAATGTAATTTAAAGTGTTACTGTAAAAATTTTCAAAGCCCGTTACCGAAACCATTTTAACAAAGTTGTTTAAAAGAATAATTATTTGCTCTTTATCAGATGCGCTTAAATATGTGAAATTTGATAAATTTATATCAACAACTTCTTTACCAATTTCTTTTCGTAAAGTGTCCATGTTTTTATTTGCTAGTTCAAGAGCATATTTTATTGGTTTTTGAGAAAGTTTAGAATCTAAAATAGGCTTTAATATTTCTGGAATGTAAGTGTTTTCTAAACTACCATCATTTTTTACAAGAAGATCACACAGCTCATCAATATAAATTTTATTGTTAAACAAGTAATTTAAGATTTCTTTATCTTTGAGCAAAACAATAGAATCTTTTATTGAATTAATTTCTTGTTCTATATTAATTTGCTTATAAATATTTGCATCAATCAAATTACTATAAGGTTCTTTTGCAGAAAGATAATCTATAAATTGATTATAAACATTGTATTCTTGTGAAACAAACAATGGACTAGATTTAATTAATTCTAACTGTTTTGCTAACAAATCTACCAACAAATTAAAATCCGATGTTTCAAATTCGTTAGAAACAATTATTTTAGGATTATCTACAATATTTTTAAAACCATAATTATCTAAAATATTAAACGCTTCAACCGCATTAACAACAATTGATTTCAATGAATCTGCTGTTTTATTCCAATCAATCAAATTTTCTTTTATTTTGCCTAAATACAATTCGTTGTTTGTTTTATCCTCAACCCAAGTAAAACCAATGTTAATTCCTTCGGTTAGCAAAGTTTTTAAAGAATAAGAAGATGTTACATTGTTGGCAACACTTGTTATTAATTTATTGTTTTCTTTAATTAACGAGTTTAATATTGTTGAAATATCTCTAACACCACCAACAAGGTTATCGACCAATCCTATTTCGCATGCAGATTGACAAATGTTTAATACAGACAAAACATCGGAATGAAGAGTTTTTACAAAACCATATTTGCTAAGCTTTAAATTGTTGATTATTTTATCGATTGAATTTTTAACTTGTTCGTTATATTTAAAATTAACAAAACTTGAAGAATCATATAGGTAAGTTAAAGAATATGGAACAGCTTCTTCTGCCAAAGCTTTAAATAAACCTAAATCAAAAATTTTATTAACAATGCTTTCAATTTTATCGAATTCAATCATTGAATAATTTTCGTATAAACCAATTTTTTCAACTAATAAAACCAATTCGTCATAAGTTTTTGCAATTTTTAAAAAGTCGGATCTAAAAGCTATTTTTTCATTATTAACATTAATTGAAGTTATAGCATCTAAAATAACGTCATCAAACCCGCCCAAGGTTAAAATTTTTCCTGGAACGCTTTGGCTATATGAATTTACTAAAGAAATTGTTTCTTCGCCTAAATAATAATTTAATAAATCGGAACTTGTTTGAGATAAAATATCATTATTATTATTGTTATCAGAATTTTCTTCTGCGGAAACATAGGAGCTAGAAGAAATTTCTGAAATTGTTGATGTTAAAGATGAAACAGGAACTAGAAAACAAAAGATAAACAAAAATCCACAAATTGCTCCAACCCCAGCACCAAGCCATCTATACTTTTTTTTCTTTGGAAGAATTATTTGTGTTGTGTCTGGTTTAATTAATTGAGCAGAATTTTGCTTTTTTCTTTTTTTCTCTATTTGCTTGTATTTTCTTTCTAATCTACTTTGCTTTAAAGCATATTTTTCTATTATTACATAAACTATCCAGCTTAAAAAAGTAAAAACTAAAACCAAAATCATAAAAACAACCATTGAAATTATTGCAGTTGGTAAACCTTCAATTAATTTCATAGTTGATGGCATTTCGTTAACAGCTTGACTAAATTGTTCGCTTGAAAGTATTAAAGATTTAATTCCTTCTGGCAATGTTTTAACAACTTGCCCCTCAACAACCCAATTTAATCCAGATATATCCATGTTTGCAAGCGCACTAGATATTGGAACAGTTATTAATCCAGCAATAATTATAAAGCAAACAAAAGTTCCAAGC
>CALWRL010000035.1 GCA_944383945.1 uncultured Clostridia bacterium | reverse complement strand
GTTGTTTCGTCAATATTTTTTATATTTTTTTTCATGCTGTTATTTTTGTTTGAAATGTTAGGTAAATCACCAATTGTTACTGGAGAAAAATCTTTTTTTGAAAGAACATTAAAAGTTCCATTGGTTTCAACAATTGCATATTGCACTTCATCAATTGAAAAAAAGCCGCAACTTCTTATTGCTTCAAACAAATCATCTATTGAAATGTTTAGGCTTTTCACTGCATTATAATCAATTCCTCTTGGGTTAATTACAATAACGGGTTTTCCACTTATTACTCTATTCAATTTATCACTTTTTCTGCTTATTAATGTTAAAATATAATGAACAACAACCAGGGTTAAAAGCGGAATTATACCATGGAGAATTGGGATCGATGCTTCTGCCATTGGAATTGTTGCAAGGTCGGCAATAATTAAAGTTAAAACAAGTTCAAATGGTTGCATTTGCCCCAATTGTCTTTTTCCCATTAATCTAAAAACAATTAAAACTATTGTATATATTAATAAAGCTCTTAAAACTAAAGTAATCATGAAATTATTTTAATCAAAAATATAATATTTATTAAAATTTACATAAAAAATATGAAAGCTAAAGAATAAAAAAAAGAGCTTTTTAACTCTTTTTTATTTAAACTAATTTTTTAACAAAACATCTTCTTCTTTTATGATTTATGTTAGGAAAATTTTTCCATTGGTTTTGAATTTTTGCATTATCTTCTAAATTTAAATTTGTTTCTAGATATTTTAAATTTGAAGAAAGCAAATTGCTCATCATAAATTGAAGGATTAATGCGTTAACTCCCTTTGCTCGATATTCTGGAAGAACGCCTGTTAGAGCAAGGTCTAAAATTTCGGGTTTTTTAACTGCTTTAAAAATTCCTAAAATTTTTGGGTGAAGAATTCTTCCTTTTGTTTTTTGGATAACTTTTGAAACAGATGGAATTGCAAAACCAAAAGCAACAACATTTTCGTTTTCATCGCATACTGTTACCATGTATTTTATGTTTAAAAAAAGTTTAAACTGAGATATAATTTGATCTCTAACGCTATTTGTGAATGGAACAACTCCATATAGTGGAGAATAAACCTCATCAATAACTTTAAAAATGCCATCTTTATATTTTTCTATATATTCTTTTTTGTTTTTTGCGAAACCTATATGAAGATTATGTTTTTTCATCACAGCATTAGCAATTCTATCAATTCTTTCATCTCTTTCTTTAATTGGGAAAATTTTGTATTCCACATAATCTATTTCTTTTTCATATCCAGATTGTTCAATGAGTGTTTGGTAATAATCATAGTTATATTGTTCTTCAAATGTTGAAAGATGATCAAAGCCATCAATTAATAAAGCTTCTCTGTCTAAATCGTTAAATCCAAGTGGGCCATGAACTGTTTCCATTCCTTTTTCTTTTGCATATTCTTCAACTGCAGAAAAAAGTGCTTTTGCAACTTCAGTGTCATTTATGCTATCGAAACGAGAAAATCTAACTCTTTTTTCTCCTGTTTTATTGTTGTAAGTTTTTTGAATTATTCCTGCAATTCTTCCAACAACTTTTTTGTTTTTATATGCTAAGAAAAATTTTGCTTCGCAATCTTCGTAATTGACATTTTTAGGATTAAATAAATTTAATTCATCCATTCTTATACTTGGAACAAAATATGGATTGTTTTTATAAAGCTTGTTTGGAAAATCAACAAACTGCTTTTTTTGCTTTCTTGTTTTAACTTCTTCTACTGTTATCATTTTAATCCTCTTATTATAAATCTCTTTCAGAATTGTTTGAATTACTTGCATCAAAGCAAAATAATTTGCACATTTCATTATATCGTTCTTCTTCAAGTAAATTTTTTTGTTCTAATCGATAATCTTTAATCATTGTTAATGTTTTTGTGCATGAATTAATTGCTTGATTTAAAGATTGTATAACATCGTCTGCGGCACCGTTAAAATCATACTTAATTTTTGTTTTTAACTCTTTTGAATTAAGTGATTTAAAATGATTGTCTGAATGAATTAATGTTCTTACTATAAAAATTAATTTGCGTTCACGATTTACTTTTTTATTTTCATTGTAATTAACTTCTTTTAAAAGTTCTATTAATGAAATATAAGACCCGTAGAGATCTATAAAAGGTTTTATATAATATTCATCATATCCTTTTGATAAAAGATATCTTAACTCTTCTCTAATTTCTGGTGTTAAGCCTGTGTATTCTTTTATTTCCATTTTTTTCTCCTAAATTTAGTATATCATACAATTACAAAAAATCAAATATAAATTTTTTGTCCAACAAACAATGTTTTTGTTTTGTTTGTTTCAACTAAGTATTCAGATGAACAATTAAACTTGTTTGCGATAGATTGATAAGTTTCAAGTGGCGAAACAATATGAAAATATTGTTGGCTTGCGGGAATTAGTAAAACATCTCCACAAACAAGTTTATCTATGTTTTTGTTAAGATAATAAAATTCTTCTTCATTTATATTAAATCTTTTTATAAAACTTGTTATATCTAGATTTTCATCTGAGGATTTAACTGTGTAATACCAATTTTTGTTTGATGGAGCAATTGTTATTTTCATGTTTTTCTCCTTTAATTTTGAATTATGTTATTAATAAATATATTCATAAAGTTCATAAAATTTCCAAAAGCAAAATATACATTATTTAGGAGATAAACTTGAAATCGCTTTTTAAAACAGTTTTTGTTATAACGGGCTTTGCCGTTATAACACGAATTCTTGGCTTTATTTTTAGAATTTATTTATCTAGAACTCTGGGAACAGAAATGCTTGGATTATATCAAGTTTCTCTTTCTGTTTTTATGGTTTTGTTAACAATTATAACAAGTGGGCTTCCACTTGTTATATCTAAACTTTCTGCAAAATTCTTCGTTAAAAAAGATTCGGAATCGGAAGCTAAATTAATTTCAGCATCATTGATTATTTCGATTGTTTCATCGTTAATACTTATTGGTTTGGTTTTGATTTTTAAAAATTTATTTTCATTGTTATTCACAGATGATAGGTGTTATCCAATTTTAGTTGTTATGCTTCCTGCTGTTCTTTTTTCTGGTGTTTATAGTGTTTTTATTTTTTTTTTGTGGGGGAATTCAAATTATTTTGGATTTTGTGTTATTGAACTTTTCTAGCAAATAGTTAGAATTACAATTTGTTTCTTTTTGTTCTCTTTTGGAATTGGGTCTATTTCAACTGGAATTGGGGCAGGGCTTTCATTAAGCATTGCGTGTGGCCTTTCAATGATTTTTTCTATTGTTCTGTATTTTATTTATGGTGGTAAATTAAAAAAACCAGATAAAATTTATAAAGAAGTTTTAAAAAGCTCAACACCTATTACCGCAGTTAGATTTTTATCTAGCATGGTTCAGCCCATTATAGCGTTAATTATTCCTGCACGATTAATCGCTGTTGGTTACACAAGTTCTCAGGCAATGTCGGTTTATGGAATTGCTGTTGGAATGACTTTGCCTTTGCTTTTTATTCCAATAACTCTTGTTGGTTCTCTTTCAACTGCATTAATTCCAGATATTTCCGCCGCGGCATCTAATGAAAATAACGCTCATATTGAAAACAGAATAACTTCTTCTATTATTGTAACAATGTTTATTGCATTTTTGATGATTCCTGTCTTTATTGGCGCTGGAGAAAATATTGGAACATTTTTCTTTGGCAATGTTACAAGCGGAGCTCTTTTAGCTAGCGCGGCATGGATAACTTTGCCAATGGCAATAACAAATATTAGTTCATCTATATTAAATGCGCTTGGGATGGAAGTTAAATCTTTTGTTAACTATTTAGTTGGATCTGTGTTTTTGTTTTTGGCGCTATGGTTTTTGCCAGCAGTTATGGGAATTAAGGCATTAATAGTTGGAATGGGCGTTTGCGTTACAATTACATCTGTTTTAAATTTGCTTATGATTAAAAGAAAATTAAAAATAAAGTATAATATTACAAAACCAATGGTATCAATGGCTCTATTTGTTGTTCCAAGTTCTGCTATAACCTTTTTTGCAACTAATTTATTAAATAATATATTGCCATTGTTCTTTAACTTAGCAATTTCTTGCTCTTTGGGTGTTGGAATGTTTTTAGTACTTTGTTCAATTTTTAATGTTGTTAACATTAGAGGAATGTTTTTCGAGGCAAAAAAATTTAGATTTAAAAAGTTTAGATTTAAAAAACGCAAAAAAAACAACACTTAAAACTTATTTTTCATAAAAAATTAACCTTGACACCTTATAAATAAAGTGATAAAATTTCACTGAGGTGAAAATGGAAAAGAAAGTTTATTTAGACAATGCGGCAACCACTTATGTTTCAACAGAAGTTTTAAATGAAATGATGCCATGTTTTAATGTTTTTTATGGTAATTCGAACAGTGTTCACTCTTTTGGGAGAGAAGCAGCTGGGCTTGTTGACAGAGCAAGAGATAGAATTGCAAGAGCTATAAATGCAAAATCAAACGAAATTTATTTTACTTCTGGCGGAACAGAAGCAGATAATTGGGCTATAAAAGGAATTGCGCATGCTTATTCTTTCAAAGGTAAACATATTATTACAAGTAAAATAGAACATTCCGCTGTTTTAGAAGCTTGCAAGTCTTTGGAAAAAGAAGGTTTTGAAGTTACATATTTACCTGTTGATTCTAATGGGCTTGTTAGTCTTGCAGAACTTATTCATGCCATAAGAAAAGATACAATTTTAATTTCAATTATGGCTGTTAACAATGAAGTAGGAACAATTCAAAATATTAAAGCAATTGGAAAAACTGCAAAAGAAAACAACATTATTTTCCACACAGATGCTGTTCAAGCTTTTGGTTCTCTTAAAATAGATGTTGTTGACATGGAAATTGATGCCATGAGTTTAAGTTCTCATAAAATTTATGGGCCAAAAGGCGTTGGTGCACTTTATGTTAGAAACGGAATTAAAATTGAAAATATAATTGACGGCGGACATCAAGAAAGAGGCAGACGCGGAGGGACAACAAATGTTCCAGGTGTTGTTGGCTTTGGAAAAGCTGCTGAAATTGCGGTTAGAGATATGCCTCTTTTTAATCAAAAAATTAAATCATTAAGAGATTATTTTATTAGAGAAATAACAGCTAAAATTCCTTACATTACAATTAATGGTCATATGCACCAAAAAGTTAATAATATAGTTAATGTGTCTTTTGAACTTGTTGACAATGAAGCTGTATTATTAATGTTAGATTTTGAAGGAATTGCTGTTTCAACAGGTTCTGCTTGTTTGGCTGGCGCCGTTGAACCATCTTATGTTTTAACTAGCATGGGCTTAGATTCTGAACTTGTTAAAGGCGCTGTAAGATTTTCCTTTGGCCGTTCAACAACAAAAGCTGACATTGATTACACTGTTGAAAAGCTTGTTGAAATTATAGAAAAGTTAAGAAAAATATCCCCTCAAACTAAAGCAGGAAGAAAAGGAGATAAATAAATATGTATAATTTAAAAGTTTTGGAAATTTTTAAAAACCCTAAAAATGTTGGAACAGTTAAAGGGGCTAATGGCGTTGCAAAAGTGGAAAATAATGCCTGCGGAGATATAATGAAAATATATATAAAAGTTTCTGAAGAAGGCATTATTGAAGATGCAAAATTTAAAACTTATGGCTGTCCGGCTGCAATAGCTTCAACATCAGTAGCAACTGAATTAATTAAAGGAAAAACTGTTGAAGAAGCAAATTTAATTTCTAGCGAACAAATTCTTCAAATTTTGGGAGAGTTGCCAGAAGAAAAAAACTATTGCCCAATTTTGGCAGAAGAAACTATTAAAGCAGTTATAGAAGATTATTACAAGAAAAAAGAAAAAGAAGAAAAATCAATTTAAATAAGAGCCACTATATTTTAGTGGCTTTTATTTTATTTATTTTTGTTTTATTTATTATAATAATTTTGATAGTTTTAGCAATTATGATAAAACTATATATATGGTTACACTATTAATTTTAGATGGCTTTGGCGAAAGCGAAAAAATTGAAGGAAACGCAATTTATAATAACGCGAAAAGGATTAAAAAACTTAAACAAAAATATCCTTCATGTTTGCTTAAAGCAAGCGGGGAAGATGTTGGGCTTGTTAGTGGTCAAATGGGAAATAGCGAAACGGGCCATTTAAATCTTGGAAGTGGACGAGTTGTTTTCCAAGATTTAGCAAGAATTAATAGAGCAATAGAAAATGGAGAATTTAAGACAAACGAAACTCTTTTAAAAGCAGTTGAGCATGCAAAAACAAATAAATCGAGCGTTCATGTTATGGGGCTTCTTTCTGATGGCGGGGTTCACAGCAAAATAGAGCACGCAAAGGAAATTATTCTTTTTTTAAAGAAAAAAGGAATTAAAAAAGTATATTTTCATGCTTTTTTAGATGGGAGAGATACTGCGCCAGACAGTGGAATTTCTTTTTTTAACGAGATGGAAGATTTCTTAAAAAAAGAAAATATTGGACAAATAATATCAATTTCTGGCAGAGTTTATGCTATGGATAGAGAACAACGCTTTGAAAGAGTTCAAAGAGTTTATAATATGCTAACAGGCATAAATTATAATGGATATGAAGAGGTTCTAAATTTAAAAAAGGAAATTGAAAAAAACTATAAAAAACAAGTTTATGATGAGTTTATTCCTCCAATTAAACTTAAAGATAGCCCAGACATTGAAGACGGAGATGTTATTATTTCATTTAATTATAGAACTGACAGAATGAGAGAATTAATTTCTGCATTATCACAAAAAAGTTTTAAAGAATTTGAAAGAAAAAAATATGAAAATTTGTTTGTTGCAACAATGACAGAATATGATAAATCGTTTAAAAATATTAATGTTGTTTTCCCGCCACAAAAAATTAAAAATTGTTTATCTGAAGTTTTATCTAAAAACAATTTAAAGCAATTTAGAGTTGCAGAAACAACAAAATATGCGCATATAACATTCTTTTTTAATGGAGGGATTGAAAAACCTTTTAACGGTGAAGAACGGGTTTTAATTGAAAGTTATAATGTTCAAAATTTTGATAAGGTTCCTAAAATGCGAGCAAAGGAAATAACAGAAAAAGCAATAAATGCAATAAAGAAAAACATTTATGATTTTGTTTTAATTAATCTTTCCAATGCAGACATGGTTGGCCATACAGGAAATTTCAAAGCAACAACCAAGGCAATTAAATATATTGACAAATGTGCATATAAGATTGCAAAAGCAACTTTATCAGTTGGCGGAGATGCCATTATTACGGCAGACCATGGAAATGCCGAACATATGGTTGAAAATGGTAAAAATGTTACCA
>CALWRL010000034.1 GCA_944383945.1 uncultured Clostridia bacterium | reverse complement strand
AAAAAATAATAAATAATAAACAAAATTAATTTATAAATTTACAAAGGAAAAAGATGAGACAATTTTTAACACTTTTAAAACTTGAAGTTTTGAATAGCTCCATTAGAGTTAGAGATGGGGTTAGTGTTTTTAACAAAATCAAAAAGATTGTTTTAATTTCTTTAGGTGTTTTGGCTGTTGTTTCGCTTTTAATGTATGCCTTAAACAGCATAATTAATGTTTGTTTGGAAGCAAATCTTAAACAAGAATTTATTGTTTATTATGTTTTAATTGTTCAAATTGTTCAAGTTTTGTTTGGTCTTAGCATAACAACAAAAACTCTTTATTTTAAAAATGATTCCAATCTGTTAAAATTGCCGGTAAAAGGCAAAACGCTGTTTTTAGCAAAAATTTCGTATTTATTTATTTACGAATTTATTTTTTCTACAGTTTTAACTTTACCTGTTTTTATTCTTTTTGGAATTAAAACATTGCAACCAGCTTTGTTTTATGTTTTGCTTATTCCTAATGCAATATTGTTTCCTATAATTCCATTTTTGCTTGCATTGCTTTTTTCTGTTCCAACCATGTATCTTGTTGCCTACATAAAAAACAAATTTGTTGTTATGTTGGTTTTATATGTTATTTTTATTTCAATTGGTTTTATGTTTTACATTTACTCTTTAAAGTTTGTTTTAAATGTTTTGGATAGCGAATCTATTAAAGATGTTTTTTCAGATAGCACAATTTTTAACATAAAACAATTTTCTAATTATTTTTTTCTTTCGGTTCTTTTTAAAAACTGTTTGTTGATGTATAAATTTTGGCAAAGTTTACTGATTAATCTTGCTATTATTTTAATTTTAGGAAGTTTAATTTTAGTTTTTGCCGATAAAGTTTATTTAAAAAGAATTCTGGTTAACAATGAGGGCGGGGATAAAGCTTATAGCAATTCCTGTAAGATTAAAGATAGAAGCATTGCCGGAGCATTGTTTTTTAGAGAATTTACAACTATTTTTAGGTCTACAAATTATGCATTTCAGTATTTAACAGTTGTTATAACAACGCCTTTGATGGTTTATTTTTCGAGTGAAATTGCTTTAAACATTGGAGTATCGTTAATAGGCGAAGGAATTTTGCCAGGGATTATAGTTTTGGTTTTGATAATGTTTTTAAGCATGGGAACATCTTTTGCCGCAACATCAATAACAAGAGAGGGGCAAAACTTTTTTCACACAAAAATTATTCCTATTACATATAGAAAACAAGTTTTTATGAAATTTTTAACATACATATTTGTTTCAATTCCTTCAATTTTTGTTTCATGTTTTGTTTTGTTTTTTGCTGGATTTATTTCAATTGTTCCATGCTTGTTGATAGGGCTTTCTGTTAGTTTAATTGTTGTGGGAAACATTTGCAAATCAATTTTAATGGACATAAAAAAGCCTCAATTTCAGTATCTTGACGGGGCTGAAATAACAACAAACACAAAAAATGTTAATTCAAGCATTAGCATTGGGTTTTTAATTGCTACGGTTATGGGAGTTGCGTGCATTGCTCTTTCGTTCTTTGTTTCTATCCCGTCTATGTATATGGCTTTGTTTGGCTTTGGCGTTCCGTTTGCGTGTTATGAAATTTTTAGATTGTTCTATAAAATTGAAAAAAGATATGGAGGTATAGAGGCTTAATATGAAAAAACTTCTTATGTTTTTAATGATTGCTATTCCAATCTTTATCGTTTTAATAGTTAATTTTACCGTTTCTGTTGTTGTTGGAGATGTTTTTATTTCCGTTGATAAAATTGAATTAGACAAAACATCTGTTGTTGCAAATGTTGATGATAGGATAAGTTTAAAAGCTTATATTTATCCTCAAAATGCCACAAACCAAGATGTTGTTTGGAAAAGCGAAAACGAAGACATTGCACAAGTTGACGAAAACGGAAATGTTGTTTTTGTTGGTTTTGGGAATGGATATATAACCGCAACTAGTAGCGACGGAAACAAAATTGCTAAATGCTATTTTTATGTAACTGATTCAAAAGTTCATAAGGTTGTTTTGTCATCTTCTTCAAGCACTGTTGAAGTTGGTAAAACTCTTCAGTTAACAGCAACAATTTTTCCGGCAGAAGCAGTAAATAAAAATTTAATTTTTTCTAGCAGTGATGAAAGCATAGCAAAAGTTGATTCGAATGGCCTCGTTTATGGAATTTCTTCTGGAAATGTTACCATTTCTGTTAAAACGGAAGACGGAGGATTTGTTGATTCAATAAATTTGCAAATTATAATTCCAATTAAAGGAATTGTTATAGAGGAAAAAGAAGTAGTTGTTTCTAAAACTTTCTACAACATAATTTATAATGTTATTCCTGAAAATGCAACAAACAAAAAGATTAAATTTAGCGTTGATAACCCAGCAATTGCAACTGTCAATGAAAAAGGGCTTGTTGAATTCAAAAAAGCAGGAACAGTTTATGTTACATTATCCGACTTAAATGGCAATTATAAACAAACCATAAAAATAACATCAACAGATGGCTATGCTTTCGACCTTAACATTTCTGAAACATCAATGAACATTGAAGTTGGGCAATCATCTTTATTAATTGATTATTCTGTTGTTCCGCTTGACATTTACAACACGCAAGTTGTTTTTAGTAGCAGCAACGAAAAGGTTGTTTTTGTTAATGAAAATGGTTACATAACCGCAGTTGGTGGCGGTGATGCAATAATAACGGTTAAAGTAGAAAAATCTTTAAACAATTTTATTGTTAAACAAGTTTATGTTCATGTTGAAAGCCCAGCGCAAAACATTTTAATAGATGATATAATAACCGCCGAAAAATTTGTTACGCTTTTTCCTGTTTCATATCCAGAAGATTCAACAAACACAAAATTTTTCTTCCACAGTGAAAACGAAAATGTTGCATTGGTTAATTCTTTCGGAGAAGTTCAAATTTTGGCTGATCAGCCGACAAATTTTAGTATTTTAATTTATGCGAACGAAGATTATGGCAATGTTTTTAAAAGAGTTAATATATTATACACAGCAGGTCAAGCATATCATTTTGAATTGCAAGACAAAAATATAAAACTTGAATATGGGCAATCTTACACTTTAAATTGTTCCTTTAAACCTTCCAATGTTTCAATAAAAAATTTAAACATAGAAGTGGTTTCTCAATCAAATGAAAATGGCGTTTTAAAAATTGAAAAGGACGGAACGCTTTTGGCAATTGGTGGCGGGCAGTGCAAACTTAAAGTTTCGGTTGTTTTGTATGACGGAACAATTAGCGAGCAATATTGTGATGTTGTTGTTGAAAGGCGTTCAGAAAATATTGAAATTAACTTAGATTTGCAACAAAAAGACGGTCAGTTTATTACATCAAAAAGTTCGTTAAGTTTGGTTGGAGTTGTTTATCCATTAGATTCAACAAATAAAAACATAACATGGGTTGTTGACGATAAAAATATTGCTGTTGTTGTTAATAATGTTTTAATTTTTAATCAAGCAGGAGTTGTTACTTTAACTGCAAGTTGCGAGGGTGTTTCTAAATCTGTTGAAATTTTTTACACTGGGTCTTATCCAATATCTGCCGAAGTTGGTGTTAGAGAAGATGGAAATATAATTTCAATTCCACAAACAATTTATGTTGGCGATAGTTTTGAAGTTGTTTTAAAATCCATTTTCCCAAATGACACAACTAATGTAAATATCTCTTTAAGAGTTACAAATCAAATAACTTCTAGCGCAAATGGAAAGGTTATTTCTGTTGATGGAAATTGTTTTACTGCAATTAATGGAGGAAGCGCAAAATTAATTATTAATATTTCAAGTTCTTTACAAATTTCTTATGAAATCACGGTTATTCGAATTCCAGAAAGAATTGAAGTTGACATTGCTAACGGTAAAACAACAAAACAAACCGTTCAATTACAAGCTAATGTTTTTCCAATTGACACAACTAACAAAAATGTTAAATTTTTTATTGTAAATAACAGCGAAATTGCAAAAATAGAAGGGAACGAACTAATTTTTAGCGAAAACGGCAAAGTTACTATAAAAGCTGTTTGCAAAGCTAACCCAAATGTTTTTATTGAATTTACAGTTGAGAAAATTGAAAAGGAGCCAATTTTAATTCCTTACAATTCAACAAGCTCATCGCTTACATTGGGCGATTTAGCTTGTTTTGATGTTAATGATTTTAATTTAAATTATGACCATTTTGAAATTGAAATATTAGAGCAACTTACGCAAGAAGAATGGGAAAATGTTGTTGAAATAAATGACGACATAATTAAAGTTGTTGGATTAGGCAAAGCAACAGTTAAACTTGTTTTTATGAAAGAAATGCAAGTTGTAGAAAGTTATGTTCATGTTATCAATGCTGTTCAATATGTTGAAGACATTGTTTTTGAAAGTGGGTTAGATAGATACGGCGAAGACTATGTTACAGCGCTTGAAGTTTTAAACTTAAATTTTTCTGTTTTGCCAAATAATGCAAATAATAAAGAATTAAAATTTGAAATTGAAGAATCATATTCTTCTGTTGGAATTAGTGAAAGCATTGCTTACTTAAACAATGGTAAAATTTTCTTTATTAAATCGGGAACAATTTTATTAAAGGTTACAAGCCAAGACTTTGGAGGGTTTAGTAAAAGTTTTAGAATAAGATACACAGGAGGATATGCAATTGATGCAGAACTTTCTGTTAATTCTGAAATTTATTTAAGCATTGGTCAAACAATAACAATAGATGTTGAAAAATGGATTCCAAAAGATGTTATAAACACTCTTATTTTAATAAAAGAAATTGGCCACACTTCTGGAATTCAAATTATTGAAATAGACAATGTAACTAAAACAATAACCGCTTTAAACGGAGGAGTTAGTCAAATTGTTGTTGAGTTGTCTAATGGAATTGTTAAAGAAATTACAATAAATGTTTTAAAAACCGTTACAGATATTAAGATTGAAAAAGAAGAATATTTAATTTCTGGAAACAGTTTAACAATAAATGCAACGGCAGTTCCTAACACTGCAACAAACAAAGTTTTAAAATATGAGTTGTTAGAAACGGATATTGCAACAATTTCTGGCAACACAATTACATTTAATAAAGCAGGAACGGTTTATGTTAAAATTAGTTCAACAGACGGAAGCAATGTTTCAAAAACTATTAAAATAACAAGCACATTAGGTTATATTGGAGAAATTGTTTTAAACACAAAAGAAACAACAATTAACAAAGGTAACAAATTTATTTTATACATGTTGAATTGTATGCCAAATGATGCAACATTTAAAGATGTATTTTATAAAATTATTTCATCTAAATCTATTGATGGAAGCAATAATGATGTTATACAACTGGGAGAAAATGGTGAAATAATTGGACTTTACGGCGGCGAAGCTATAGTTAGGGTTTATTGCTTTGATTATTATGGAAATGAAGTTTATTCTGATTGTAAAATAACAGTTAGAACAGCAGTTGATTCCGTTGATGTTTCTTTTGATGAAAATATAGACAACTATTTAAACAAAAGTACATTTATAACAAGTAAAAATCAATTAACTTTTAATAAAGTTGTTTTCCCTGCAGATGCATGGTGCAAAGATTTTGTTTATGAAGTTTCTAATTTAGAAATTGCAGAAGTTGTTGGAAACAAAATTGTTTTTAAACAAAAAGGAAGCGTTGTTATTAAATTTATCAGCAAAGATGATTCAATGGGTGAAAAATCTAAAACCTACACATTTATTTACACTGGTGGAGATTTAGTTGAAGTTGAAATAGATAAAACAAACATCGAAAATGATAGAATAATTATAAACGCTGGTGAAAATTTTGCTTTTGAAATTGCAAGCATGATTCCAAGTGATTGTCATAATTTAAAATATTCTTTTAAGAATTTTGAAGAGCAAAGAGTTGATTTAAACAAGCAAGTGGGTATATTTGAAGGCAATGCTTTTTATGGAATGAATGGGGGAAGCGTTTCGTTTGACTTAAGCGTTAATAACATTTTTGTTGGACGTTTTACAATTATTGTTGAAAGAAAGGCAAACGGAATTAAAATTAATGGTGATGAATTGGTTTTTGTTTCGGCTCCAAGTTACAGCATAGTTGCAAATGCATTGCCAAGTGATACACACCAAACTAAATTGGGCTTTAGATCTGAAAACGAAAAAATTGCAAAAGTTAATGCCGACGGCTCGGTTGAATTTTATAGTTTGGGAAAAGTTGTTATAACTATTTATGTTATAGACAACCCTTCTGTTTTTAAACAAATCGAAATTGAATACACAAAAGAGCTTCAAAGCATTAGTTTTTCGCAAAGCAAAACAAAGATGTATGTTGGAGAGTTTGTGGATTTCAACATAATTTCAAACCCAATAATTGTTAATGATTTTGAAATTAAAATTGTTTTGTCCGACCCATCCATTGCTGACATAACAATAATAAATGGAGTTTATAGGCTAATTGGAAAGTCAGGCGGAAAGGTTGTTGTTACAGCAAAAGTTGTTGGGAAAGACATATCATTTTCAAAGGAGTTTACATTCTATCCAAAAATAACTGATATACAACTAGAATTAGATAAAGTTGATGATAATGTTGGACTTGGACAATATAGATATTTTGGAACAAAATTTGTTCAAAATAATAAAATAATTAACACATTTCAAATGAAGTTTACTTTGCTACCATCTAATGATTTTGCAAATCTTTTAGAGTGGAGTTCTAGCAATCCTGAAATTGCAACAGTTGATGAAAATGGAGTTGTAACAGTTTTAAAAGCTGGCAATGTTACTATAACTGTAAAACAAATTGCACCATACGAAAACGCTGCAACCGTTTCAGATTCTTACGAATTTAATTTTGTTGAAGGAATTAATATATATGGCAATGATGACTTCATTTATGTTTACGGAAATAGGTCTACCTTAAAACCTAAAAGTTTAGTTTTACAAAAAGATATTTTAAATTATGATAAAACAATTGCTGTAACCTTCAATATACATGGAAATGGTCATATTTTTGATTTTTCAAAAAGCGGACAAAATGCAATTTATATAGCACAAAGCAATGTTGTTTTAGATAATTTAACAATTAGAAAAATTACATTTGAAGGAGGTTTTGCGCTTTCAGACTTGGAGAAAGTTGGAAATCTTGTTGTTGTTTATAAAAAAGCTGAAAATGTAACAATTTACAATTGTATTATAGAAAATGCGACAGCAGGAGTTCAAGTTTTAGACGCTAAAGTTAAGGCAGTTGGATGTATTTTTAGAAACACTTATTTTGCAGGCATAAAATTAACTAAGGCAGATAATAATCCAAATCCTCCAGAAGTTGTTGTTGAAGATTGTATATTTGCTCATTCTTTATTGGCTGGTATTTTATATGACGTTGATTCTAAACGCAAC
>CALWRL010000033.1 GCA_944383945.1 uncultured Clostridia bacterium | reverse complement strand
AGTTAAAGTTTAATTAAAAAAAATAAAATAAATTAAAAAATTAATAAAAAAAAATAAAAAATAATAAAAAAAACAAGCAAATATTTGCTTGTTTTTTTATTTGTTTAATTTTAAATTTTATGGTTTACTCAATAGTTTCGTTATTAGTGTTGTTTTCTTCGGTTGCCTCTAATTCTTCATTAGCGTATGAAATTTCTTCTTCGTTAAGTTGAACATTTTCAACATCTGTTGTTGCAAGTGAAGATTCTGAGTTTTCTTCATGAATTGTTGTTGCAACGCTAACAATTTTTGAACCTGGACGAAGACGCATTACCTTAACACCAAGAGAACTTCTTCCAACCATTCTAACATCAGAGGCTGCCATTCTTATTATAATTCCATTATCGGAAATTAGCATTAAGTCTTCATCTTCGTTAATCATTTTTAAAGCAACAAGTTTTCCTGTTTTTTCATTGAAGTTTCCTGCCTTAATTCCTTTTCCGCCTCTTGATTGAACTCTGTAATCATCGGAGCTTGTTCTTTTACCAAAACCGTTTTCGGTTATTGTTATGAATTGAGAGTCTGCTGAAATTATTGCCATGTCTACAATGTAGTCGTCTTCATCTAATTTCATAGAACGAACGCCTTGGCTTGTTCTTCCCATTGGTCTAACATTTTTTTCGCTAAAACGAATGCATTTACCTTTGTTTGAAGCTATCAAAACTTCCTTTTCGCCATCTGTTAAGCCAACACCTATTAATTTATCGCCCTCAACTAATTTTATAGCAATTTTCCCAGATTTCATTATGCTTGCAAATTCTTTTAAGTTTGTTTTCTTTATCAATCCGTTTCTTGTTGCAATAATTAAGTTGCCTTCTTGTCCTTTTTCAAAGGAAATCATAGCTTCAACTTTTTCTTCTGGCATAAGTTGCAAAAGGTTAATCATTGCTCTTCCTTTTGCTTGTCGTTGCGCTTCTGGAACTTCGTAGGCTCTAATAGAGTAAACTTTTCCAAAATTTGTAAAGAAAAGTAAATCGCTGTGGGTGCTTGTTATAACAATTTTTTCAACGAAATCTTCTTCTTTTGTTTTGTGTGCCGAAATTCCAACTCCGCCTCTTCTTTGAGCATGATATTCGCTAACGCTCATTCTCTTAATGTAGCCACCATGTGTTAATGAAATAACAACATCTTCTTTTTCAATTAAGTCTTCATTATCTATTGTTCCAATTTCCATTGAAATTTCGGTTTTTCTTGGAGTTCCAAATTGTTCTTTAACAACTTCAAGTTCATCATGAATAATTTGAAGAACTCTTTGTGGTTTAGCTAATATGTCATTTAAATCGGCAATTGTTTCTTCAAGTTCTTTAAGTTCTTCGTTTAACTTTTGAACTTCCAAACTTGTTAGTCTTGAAAGTTTCATTTCCAAAATAGCATTTGCTTGTTTTTCGGATAACAAGAACTTTTCGGAAAGTTTTACCATTGCGTCTTGTTTGTCATCAGAAGTTTTAATAATATTAACAACTTCATCAATGTTTGCAAGAGCAATCACCAAACCTTTAACAATATGTTCGCGTTCTAATGCTTTTGCCAAATCGAATTGTGTTTTTCTTGTTAAAATTTCTTTTTGATGTTCAAGATAATAGAACAACATTTCTTTTAAATTTAAAACCTTAGGAGTTCCGTCAACAAGTGCAAGGAAGATTATTCCGCCACTTGCTTGAAGTTGAGTGTGTTTATAAAGCATGTTTAAAACAACTTGTGCATTAGCATCTCTTTTAACATCAACAACAATTCTCATGCCATCTCTGTCTGATTCTTCTTTGATGTCGGAAATTCCTTCAATTTTTTTATTTTTAACAAGGTCTGCCATTTGAACAATTAATTTTGCCTTGTTAACTTGGTAAGGAAGCTCGGTTATTATAATTCTGTGACGGCCGTTTTCTGTTTCTTCAATTTCGGCGCGTCCACGAACAACAATTCCGCCTTTTCCTGTTTTATATGCGTGCTTAATTGCGGCACGACCCATAATTATTCCGCCGGTTGGGTAGTCTGGGGCAGGAATCAATTTAATTAAATCATCAATTTCTATTTCTGGATTTTTAATTAAGGCTTGAACGCCGTTTATAACTTCGGTTAAATTGTGTGGAGGAATGTTTGTTGCCATACCAACTGCAATTCCATCTGCGCCATTAACTAGCAAGTTTGGAAATTTTGATGGTAAAACAGATGGTTGCATTAAAGTGTCGTCAAAGTTTGGATAAAAATCAACAGTGTTTTTATCAATGTCTTCAAGCATTAAGCCTGCTATTTTTGAAAGACGCGCTTCGGTGTATCTCATTGCAGCAGGACTGTCGCCATCAACAGAACCAAAGTTTCCGTGGCCGTCTACCAAAGGACATCTAATTGAAAAATCTTGCGCCAAACGAACTAAGGCGTCATAAACAGAACTATCACCATGTGGGTGATATTTACCCATAACTTCACCAACAATTCTTGCAGATTTACGATATGGTTTGTCGTTAAAAAGATTAAGCTCTCCCATAGAATATAAAATTCTTCTGTGAACAGGCTTTAAACCATCTCGAACATCTGGAATTGCACGCGAAACGTTAACTGCCATAGCGTAAGATATAAACGACTTTTTAAGTTCGTCATTAACTTCACATTTAATAATTTTAGAATCTTTAAAAATTTCTTCTAATGATTTTTTCTTTTCGTCCTTCATTATTCCTCCTCGCTAAGAAATTTTAGCGTTCTTTCAATTTTTTTTCTTCTTATTTGCTCAATTTCTTCTTCACCATAATAAGTTTCAAGCTGTTCAAGCATATTTAAAACATCTGCAATTTCTTCCTTGATGTTGTCAATTATTTCAAGATGTTTTTTTTCAGTCAAATTTTCAATTTCGCCTCTAATACATCTAAACTTTTTGCAAAGTTCTTTTGTAAGCTCACTCATTTCCTCAATTGCCATTCTCTCTTGGCTTTCTTGGCCCCATTTTTCTAAAAACAATTTATAAGCTTTGCTAAACTCTTGTTTCATTTAATTCTCCTACACATAATGATTCGTTTATATCAATTACAACCATTAAACATCTAAATCAGTAACAAGTTTTGCATTTTCTTCAATAAATGAGCGTCTTTGTTCGGCGTCTTCGCCCATCAACATGTTAAAGAGCCTGTCTGCTTCTATTGCGTCTTCCATTGTCATTTGAACTAAAATTCTTCTTTCAGGGTCCATAGTTGTTTCCCAAAGTTGATTTGCTGTCATCTCTCCAAGACCTTTGTATCTTTGAATCGTTGCGCCTTTTCTGCCTTCTAAAATTAGATTTTCTTCAAGATCTTTATCGGAGTAGAAGTATTTGTCTTCTTTTCCTCTTGAAACTTTGTAAAGTGGAGGCTGAGCAGCGTAAACATGGCCATTTTCAATTAAAGGACGCATGAATCTGAAAAAGAAAGTCAACATCAAAATTCTAATGTGTGCACCATCGACATCGGCATCGGTCATGCAAATTATTTTATTGTAACGAAGTTTTTCTTCATTAAAGTCGCTTCCAATTCCTGCGCCAAATGCTGTTACCATGCTTTTTATTTCTGCATTTTCCAAAATTTTGTGAAGCCTTGCTTTTTCAACATTAAGAATTTTACCACGAAGAGGCAAAATTGCTTGGAAGCGTCTATCTCTTCCTTGTTTAGCTGTTCCACCAGCGGAATCTCCCTCAACTAAATAAATTTCACAGAATTGAGGGTTTTTTTCTGAACAATCTGCAAGTTTGCCTGGAAGAGTTGTAGATTCTAAAACTCCTTTTCTTCTAGTAAGTTCTCTAGCGTTTCGTGCGGCATCTCTTGCTCTTTGAGCTGTTACGCATTTTAAAACAAGGTCTCTTGCTTCTTTTGGATGTTCTTCTAAATACTCGCCAAAACATTCTTGCATTGCTTTTTCAACAGCAGTTCTAATTTCACTGTTTCCAAGTTTTGTTTTTGTTTGACCTTCAAATTGCGGATTCATCAACTTAACGCTGATAACCGCTGTTATGCCTTCTCTAACATCATCGCCAGAAAGTTTTTCGTTGTCTTTTAAAATCTTATTTTTTTGGCCATATTCGTTTATAACTTTTGTTAGAGCGTTTTTAAAACCAACAAGATGTGTTCCACCTTCTTCGGTGTTAATGTTGTTTGCATAAGCATGAATAGATTCATTGTAGCCATCATTATATTGGAAAGCAACTTCTATTTCGTTTGTTTGGTTAATTTTGTTGAAATAAACAGGGCATGGGAAAAGAGGTTCTTTGTTTTTATTTAAATAATCAACAAATTCAACAATTCCGCCTTTAAATTCAAACTCGTCTTTGCGTTCGCGACCTTCTCTTTTATCTTCAAGAGAAATAACCAAACCTTTGTTTAAGAATGCAATTTCTCTAAAACGAGAACGCATTGTTTCATAATTAAAATCTAGTGTTTCAAAAATTTCAACATCTGGCATAAAGGTTACTAAGGTTCCTCTTTTGTTAACCTTTTCTAATTGTTGAAGAGAGCAATCTGGAATTCCGCGAGAAAACCCAATATAGTAATGGTATCCATTTTGATAAACATCAACTTTTAACCACTCAGAAAGGGCATTAACGCATGACAAACCAACACCATGAAGACCGCCAGAAATTTTATAGCCCTCACCACCAAATTTTCCGCCAGCGTGCAATTTTGTTAAAACAACTTCAACAGCGCTTTTCCCTTCGGTTTTGTGAATTCCGGTTGGAATTCCACGACCATTATCTAAAATTGAGCAAGAACCATCTTCGTTGATGGTTACTTCAATTTTTGTGCAATATCCTGCTAAAGCTTCGTCAATACTATTGTCAACAACTTCAACAACAAGATGATGAAGACCTCTCTCATCGGTTGAACCAATATACATTCCTGGACGCTTTCTAACAGGCTCCAATCCTTCTAGAACTTGAATGTCACTTTCATCATATTTTTTTGATTTCATTAAGTCTTGTTCTTCCATAACACCTTCCTTACATATAGTAAAAGTATTATATCATACTATAAGTATTATGTAAACAAAATTTAAGAAAAAAAAGATACAAACATAACAAAAGTGTTTATTTGGCAAAAAAATCTTTTTTCTAATTACAAGAGCAGAGCAAAACAACGAGTAACAAAAAAGCACCTTTAAAAAGGTGCTTAAATTTACATTTCTTGTGATTTTTCTTTGCCCGAATTTTGATTGTTTTTAGTAGGTTGTTCTTGTTCGAATATTCCTTTTCTAGCATTGTCTAATTTTTCTTCAAGAACTTGAACTTTTTCCAAAGACTGTTTATATTCATTTAACAATTTTTTTTGAGATTCGTTTCCTTTTAATAAGTCTGAGGCATCTTTAAATTCATCTTTAAAAGATGCACCTGAAATTTTTGCTGCAAAGAAATTAAAAATTGCCAACCCCATAAAAATGTAACCAACTGCGCCAAGTGGCCATAAAGCAAAACCGAGGATAAACAATGGCAACATCAAAAGTCTTAAAAAAGTTTCTGTTCCTTCTAAAAAAGCACCAGCAGTTTTAAAAGCTGTTTCCGGAGAATTTAATTTTTCTAGATTAACTTGCTCGTCTATCTTTCTTTTTTTAAGATCTTGTAAAACAGACTCGGGTGTTTTTTTGTTTTTATCTGCCATGTTACCTCCTAATTTTAATTATATTTTATATCAAAAAACAAAAAATGTCAAGTGGTAAGTTTGCCAATTTTACTAAAAGAAAAGGCTAATATAAATGTTTGAAAAAATAATTAAAAAATGTTAAAAAAATATAAATTAATTTATAAAAAAACTATAAAAAAATAAGAAAAATAAAATATAAAGCATGGCAAAAAAACTTAAAAAAATATAAAAAATAAATAAAAAAAATAATAAAAATTAATAAAAAAATAATAAAAAAATTAATTATTTTAACAATTTATCAAATAAATTATACCTTTCCGGAGATATTATTGCATTTAAAATTTGTTCTTTTATTTTAGGATTTTTTTCTTCTAAATTGCTTAAAAAAAGTTTAATTTCTTCGCGCTTTGTTTTGTGGTTTACCGGGCAAATATTTTTTATTATTGGCATATTTATTGATGCGTTTTTTATTGATTCTTCCGTAGCAAAAATTAGTGGGCGAATTGCGGTTATATTTGTGTTGGAAAGGTATGTTACAGGCAGGAATGTGCTAAGCCTTGCTTCATAAAATAATGATAGAAAAAATGTTTCAATTAAGTCGTCGCTATGGTGGGCCAATGCAACCTTATTACAACCTAATTTTTTTGCGGTTGAATTTAAAATACCTCGCCTCATTTTTGCACATAAGCTACAAGGATTTTTTTCTTTTCTTATCTCAAAAACCACATCAAATATTTCTGAATTTTCTATGTGATACTCAACACCTAAATGTTTGCAAAAATCTTTTAGCGGAGAGAAATCTGTTTTTCCATTTGTTTGGTCAATTGTTATTGCTATTAAACTAAACTTTTTTTTAGCATGTTTTTGATATTGAGAAAGGGCGGAAAGCAAAACCAAACTGTCTTTACCGCCACTTAAGCCAACTGCTATTTTGTCGCCATCATCTATCATTGAATATTTTTTTATTGCGTTATTAATTGCGCTAATAATTTTTTTCACAAAAATATATTAACAAAAAATTTTTTTATTTGCAATTTTTATTTACAAATTAATTTAAAAAACATTTTGTTTTTATTTTTTTATTATAAAAATAATAAAAAGTGTTATATTTTCAACGAATTTATTTTGTTTTCGACATAAAAAGTATTATATTATATATAAATTAATGCGATTTCTAAATAAATTTGAAGTTTTTAGGAATATTAATTGGGAGGGAATATGAAAAAATTTTTGGGGATTGTTAGTTGTTTCGTTTTAATCTTGGTTGCGTGCGTAACATTTTATGCGTGCGGGTCTAAAGCCTCAAACATTTCTATTTCTGCCGACAAATCTGAAATTGAATTAATTATGGGAACTGAATCGCAAACTCAAACGGTTGAGTTTGTTGTTGAAAATTATGGTGGGGGAAGCGCTCAGCTTAATTTTAGTTTAGAAGAAGATGAAAAGGGAACGGTTGAATTTTCATCTAATTACATAAAAGGAACAGGAAAAACAATTTTAACTGTTAAAGGTTTAAAAAGGGGAACGGCAACCATTGTTGCAACAACTCTTCAGGGCAACAAAAAGTTTGTTTTGACTGTTAAAGTTATTCAACCAATTCTTGGGCTAGACCAAGCAGATGAATTTAAAAATAAACTTTATGCTATTGCTGGGGGAAGTTTAAATCTTTCGCAAGAAGCACTTTGGAAATATAATCCTTTAGAAACAAATCAAAGAGATTTGCTTTTTTCATTTGTTGGAGATGCTAGTGGGTGTTCTATTGAAAACGGTCAGTTAATTGTAAATTCTGATTGTTCTTTATCAAGCGTTAAGATTAAAGCCACATCTGCATTTAATGATAAAATTTTTGTTGAATTTGACGTTAAAATTTTAAAACCAATTGATGTTGTTGTTCAAGTTGGAGGAAAAACAGTTGTTGAAAATGTTACA
>CALWRL010000032.1 GCA_944383945.1 uncultured Clostridia bacterium | reverse complement strand
GTATACTTAAAAGGTAATCTTGTTAAAGTTGAAATTGGTGTTGGAAAAGGAAAAAAACTTTTTGACAAAAGAGCAAATTTAAAAGAAAAAACTGTAAAGAGAGAAATTGAAAATGCTAAAAAGAACTTAAAACTTAACAGTTAAAAACCAAATCGCCATGGGGGCGTAATTGGTTTCGACGGGGAATGACTTCAAGTTTCATAAAGCGTGTGGTAGCCGGTTACCTTAAAACGGAAAAAAAATAAACGCAGATAATAGAAATCTTGCTGTTGCTGCTTAGTTAGCGCAACTGTCCTGGTTGAAAAACCTGCAATTCAACATTAGGGCATCAAAACAAGCAGGGAACTTTTCAAGAATTGCCTTAGTTCTTGAAAAAGAATTAAAAGGCTAGCTTAAATTAAAATTGTTTGTTGATTTAATTTGAGTTAAAAAAATTCAACAAACTACACACGTAGAAAAGTTGCTTAAAGCTTTTTCGGACGTGGGTTCAATTCCCACCGTCTCCACCAATTTGACTTAAATGTCAAAAAAGCCTAAATGGCAAAATTAAAAAAGTGAGGTAAAAAAATATGGTATTCTTAGGATTCGTTGATGCTTTCTTGCAAGTTTTGGCTATCATAGGGATAATTGTTGTTGGGGGGTTTGTAATCTTCTTCTTAGGAGATATTGTTCTTTCTGTTTTAGATCCAAATTATGTTCGTTTCGGTCATAGAAAAAAAGATAAAGAAAAACAAGACGAAAAAACAAAAGAACTTGAAGATTCCAAAGAACAAACAAAAGAATTGGAATTTAGTTTCGAATCTGCAGATGAAAATGCATTTGCAAAAGATGAAGAAGTTAAACCTGTTGTTATCGAACGCGAAACAGAAGTTGAAGAAGAAAAGGTTGAGCCTGAATTAGTTGAAGAAGAAAAACAACCAGAAGTTGTTGAAGAAGAAATGCCAGAAGAAGTTGATGAACTTAAAATGGAAGAAGAACAATTCAGACAAAATATGCTTAAAGAAATTGAAGAAAGACGCATGCAACAAGAACAAAAACAAGATGTTGATAATTTCTTCTTTGATGATGACGATATTAATGTTTTTGCAGATGAAGATGTTATTGAAGGACAAGAACATATAGAACTTGAAACTTCTGACAATGAAGCTGTTGAAGAAGTTGCTGAAAACGAAGAAGAAAAAGTTGAAGATATTGAAGAACAAATTGAAGCAGAAGAAGAAAAAAATAACGAACAATTAAATTCCGAAATTGAAAATTTGAAAGCTCAATTCGAAGCAGAAATTGAAAAATTAAAAGCAAAGAATGAAGAACTTGAAAAAGAACTTTCTGAAAAAGCAGAAGTTGGCCCAGCTATGGGAATTGAGGAGTATGAAGAAAGACTTGAAACTTTAAAAGAAAGACTTTCTGCAAACGAAAAAGAACTCCGCAAAGTTAAAAAAGAATATATCCCACTTAGAAGAGTTCACAGAACACTTGAAAGCGATGAGAAAAAACTTAGAAGAAAAGAAGCTATTGTTGCTAAACAAAAAGTTGTTCTTTACGGAGTTAATAACATTGCTGATATTGATGAAGAAAAAGCAAAGAAATTATCCGAAGACTTAGATTTACTTGAAGGTCTTAAACTTTCTGTTCAACATTGCGAAGAAGTTATGGCTGCAAACAAAGATAGATATCCAATTTTGGAAAACACTTACAACATCTTAACAAACAACAACGAAACATTAAAAGCAGACATCAAAGCAACAGAAGAAGCAATTGAAAAGTTGAGAAGCGAAGAAACAGATTCAACAGAATCAAACGGAACAGAAGAATAACATATAAATATAAAAACCCGCCGTATTGGTGGGTTTTATTTTTATATAAATTTGGTTATAAATTAACGAGAACGGGTTAATTTGTTGTTTATTTATACAAACACAACAGCTATTGTAATAGGTTGTCAAATTTTTGTAAAAGTAATATAATATAAATATGTTTGATATAGTTAAAAAGTTTAATAAGAAAATAACATTATTTAAAAACAAAAAAGTTAAAATAGGGCTTGCCTTGGGAGGCGGAGGAGCAAGAGGTTTTGCTCATCTTGGGGCAATTAAGGCTTTTGAAGAATATGGTTTAAAGTTTGATTACATTGCGGGAACAAGCGCTGGGTCGCTAGTTGGCGCTTTTTATTCTAATGAATGGTCATTTGAGCAAATGTTAAATGTTGCAAAAAACTTTAAGGAAAAAGATATTAGAAAATCTAAAATTCCACTAATGCCTTCGCCAACAGATGGTATTGAGGATATTATTAAAAATAACATAGGCGATATTGATGTTTCTGAATGTAAAATACCGTTGGCTGTTGTTGCTGTTGATATATTTTCAACAAATGAATGTATTATAACAAAAGGAAAATTATGCAAGGCTGTTGCGGGAAGTTGTGCTGTTCCTGCTATTTTTCAGCCGGTTAAATTTGAAGATAGATTGCTTTTAGATGGCGGGCTTCAAAATACGCTTCCATCAAATGTTCCAAAAATGTTTGGCTGCGATTATGTTGTTGCTGTTGATGTTAACCCATCTAGGAATTATGGAGCAACATCTTCAAAATATTTTGATGTTTTAGGCGCAACAATCAGAATATTAATGAAAAAAAATGCCGAAATTGGTTATGAATTTGGAGATGTTGTTGTTCAACCAAAAACTAAAAAATTTAGGTCTACAAGCATGGAAGGTTATGAAGAATTGATTGAAGAAGGATATCATGCAACCATAGATAAAATGCCAGAAATTTTAGCGCTTTTCAATAAAAAACCGCTTTCAAAAAAATTTAAACAAAAAATTAAACATAATGTTGATGTTATTTAACAGTATAAAATTTTAAAAACCAAATAGTAGATAGCATTTTCTGCGGACATTTTTCCGCTTTTAACCATGTTGTCGGTTTCTTCTAATATTTCTAAAATGTTTTTTAATTGAGCTTTTGAAAAGTATTTCGATTGTTCTCTTGCTTTTATTATTGCATATTCTTTAACACTAAACATATTTGCAAGTTCCGCATTTGATAAGTTAGATAAACTTGAATGAATAATTCTTCTAAAATGATTTGATATTAATCCAAAAATTGATTGGAAGGGCTCTTTTTTTTGCAAAAAACTTGTTAAGATTTTAAGGCTTTCAAGAGTTTTTTTCTTGCCTAAATTTTCGCTTAATTCGTAAATTTGATATTCATTATCTTTTTCAACAATTTCGTTTATATCTTCGCTTGAAATTTCATTATCGCAATAGCAAATAACCTTTTTTAATTCGTTGGAAATTTTAGTCATGTTGTTGTTGCAAAGTGAAATAAGTTGCAGTATTGCTTCTTGTGTTATTTTTTTGTTGGATTTTGATGCTTCGACTAATATATATTTTGACAGAATATCATTTCCTAATTTACCACAATCAACAATTTCTCCGTCTTTCAAAAACTTCCAAGCATCATTGTAAACAATAACTAAAGTTGTTGTTTGTGGAAGTTCTTTTATTATTTCCAACATATTTGTTTTTTCGGCTTCGCTCAACTTTAAAACATTTTTTATTAAAACAAATTTTCTATCATTTCCAATTGGCAACATTAAACACGCTTCTTTTACTTTTTCTGATGAAAAATTTTCATCGTTAAAAAAAGATTTGTTAAAATCGCCCATTTCATTTCCGCAAGCGTTTGAAATGTGTTTTATTGCACTTTGAATAACAAAGTTGTCATCTCCTTTTAAAATGTAGAGCTTAAAAATTTCTTTTTTTAAGTTTTGTGGTAAATCTGTAAATTTCATAATTGCATTATACACCTTTTAATAAAAAAAACAAAGTTATGATAGTTGTAACAAACCGATTATTGAAATTAATGCCAATGAAGTTAATAATTTTGTTTTTTGTTTAAGGAAAACTAACCTAGATAAAACAAACATTAGGGCAAAGAAACAAACAAAGGCGCTAAAAGTAAATTTAAAGTTTGGAATTATTGACCATGTTAACGAGGAAACAAAATTTGCCAAAGTTCCAATAAATTCCATAAGTAAACTTGAAAACCAAAGAAAATTTCCGAAAAAGCCGGAAATAAAAATTAGCGGAGTTGAGATAAAAGTTATAACAAAAGCTACATAAAATATTGGAATTATTAATATGTTTATAAAAATTGAAAGAAAAGACACACCATCAAAGGTTGAAATTAAAACGGGTAGAATTAAAAATTGTGTGGAAATTGTTGTTGCTAGTGGTTTTGCAATAAAATTTGGAAGCACAAATTTCCCAATGTTTTTTCTTAAAAATTTATAAACACTTTTATAAAATATGGCAATTCCTATAACACAACCAAAACTTAGCTGGAACCCAACATCAAATGCATACAGAGGTTTAAATAGTAAAATAATTAAACCTGCTAAACCAATTGCACTTAAACTGTCGTAGCGTTTTCCGAAACACAATGCAACAAGTAGACATATGCTCATAATTGTTGCTCTTGTTATTGAAGCAGAAAAACCGCAAAGGCAGCCATAAAAAATTAAAATTGGAATTATAACGAGTAAAATAACCCAGTTTTTAGCTTTTAATTTTTTCAAAATCCAATACAAAACAGAAACAACAATTCCAACATGCAAACCCGAAACTGCCAAAACATGGGCAATTCCGCTTGTTTGGTAGTCGTATTTGGTTTGATAATCTAAATCACTTTTATCACCAAAAAGCATGGCATATGCAAGATTTGCATTCTTTTCGGTCATATTAAGCAAAAGTTTTTCTTTAACTGCTGTTTGAATTTTTTCGTTAAGTTTTTGGTTATTCCCTAATATTGTTATTTCCGTTCCAGATTTTTTGGTTGCGGTGTAGTAACAATTATTTTTGTAAAATGAAGTTTGAACATTTCCATATTTATTAAAAGTAGAAATTGGAGATAGCTTGGCAACAAGTGCAATTTTGTCTCCGGAAGATAAATATGGCGCGCCGTACAAATATAAATAAACATTTTGATTTATTTCTTTTCCGTCAACCGAAACATCTTCTAAAATGACATATTGGTTTATTCCATAAGTTGAAGAAGATCCGCTAACCCTACCAACAACAACCGTTTCGTTTGGAAACGAAGGTTGAGTAAAATAATTCATTTCAACTGAGTAGCTGAATAAACCCAGCAAGATTAGTAATAAAATACAAAGTGTGTTTTTAAAAGCTTTTATTAAAATTCCAATTGTTGTTATTAAGATAATTAAAATAACAAAAAGAGAAATAGCCAACCAATCGGATAAAAACACATATTTTGCAAATAGAATTGCTCCAAACAAAGCAATAAAACAATAAAATAGAGGACGATAGTTAACAATTTTCTTCATTTGCATATATTTTTTATAAAAGGTATTGTTTTTTTAAACATAATGTGTTAAAATCTAGTTGAAGTTTAATAGTGGGAGATGGATATGTTTAAATTTATGTTCATGGCAGTAGATTTTACAAATTTTATTGTTAGAATCCAAAAGACGCATGTTATTGTTGGATTAGTTCTTGCTGTTTTAGGTTTTGCAACAATTCTTTTGGCAAGAAGAATTGCAAGTGTTGCAAGAAAAGAAGAACTTAGAAGCCTTCCTGTTGAAAACAACAATAAAGTTTATTTAATCTTGAAAGCATTTGGGCTTGTTATGCTTCTAATTGCTTTAATTATACTTGTTTTTGAATAGAATTCAAAAAGAATTAACTCGCATTTATGCGAGTTTTTTTTATTATATAAATTTTTATTTATTGCCTAATACATTAGTAAAATAGTTATTAAAAAACCTTGACAAAAAGTTTTTATTAGTTTATATTATTTAATGTCTAATTGCTTGGGCAATATTTTTCTTTGCATTGCTAGCCCCAATTGCATGAAAAGTTGTAACAAAATATTGGAAAGTTTTGGAATTTGCGCGAACACTTTTCAAAGCGATATTCAATTTTTTAAGGAGAAAAATCAATGAAAACCTATATGGCAAAACCAGAAACTGTTGAACGCAAATGGTATGTAGTTGATGCGTCAGGCGTTCCATTTGGAAGGCTTGCAAGCCAAGTTGCCCACATTTTGCGTGGTAAAAACAAACCAGTGTTTACTCCAAATGTAGACACAGGAGATTATGTTATTGTTATCAACTCAGACAAAGCTGTTTTAACAGGTAAAAAGTTAACACAAAAATATTTTAAAACCTATTCAGGTTATCAAGGTGGGTTAAAAGAAACTCAATTCAAAAAGATGATGGAAGAAAAATCTGATGTAGCACTTCTTCGTGCAATTAAAGGTATGCTTCCAAAAAATGCTCTTGGAAGAGCAATGGCAAAAAAAGTTAAAATATATAAAGGAGCAACTCATCCTCATGAGGCTCAACACCCAGAGTTAATTACTGTTAAAGGAGGAAGAAACTAATGGCAGAAGCAAAAAAAGTTGTTAAGGCAACATTAAAAGCAAAGTCTAATGCTTTCTTGGGAACAGGAAGAAGAAAAAAAGCTATTGCAAGAGTTCGTTTAATTCCAAATGGAAAAGGAATAATAACAATTAATAAAAAAGATATTGATGAATATTTTGATCATGAAACATTAAAATTTATAGTTCGTCAACCACTTGCTTTAACAGGAAATGAAACAAAATTCGATATAAATGTTAATGTTGTTGGTGGTGGTTACACAGGTCAAGCAGGAGCAATTCGTCTTGGAATTTCAAGAGCACTTATCAAAGCAGAAGAAAATCTTCGTCCAGAGCTTAAAAAGGCAGGTTTCTTAACAAGAGATTCTAGAATGAAAGAAAGAAAGAAATATGGTCTTAAAAAAGCTAGAAAAGCTCCACAATTTAGTAAGAGATAGATTGATAGAAAGAGCGCAAAAGAACGCATTTGCGTTCTTTTTTTTATATTAAATTACTAATCATTTGACAGAAATCTAAAAAATTGTTATAAATTTACTACAAAATTCTACAAAAAGTTACTTTTATTTACAAAGGAAAATGAATATATGATTTTAAAAGTAAAATTATTGTCGTGTATTTTTGCACTCATTTTTATATTATTAATTTGCTCTGTTTGTGTTTTTTCACTTCCAAACTCAGATGTTGAATTAGCTGGAAGCATAAATTATCAGAAAGCTACTTTTAATCTTAATGTAAATTCAAACATGGAAGATGAAGCTGTTGTTTCTGGAACAGGAGAATATAATTATGGAGAAACAATAACCCTTTCTGTAACAACTTCGCCAGCTTCCAGCACATTTATGGCATGGGCAACATCAACAGATGCTTCTAACATGAAAATATTATCAACCAATCAAACTTATTCTTTTCTTGCCACAAGCGATTCGCCAAGAGAAATCTATGCCTTGTTTAATAAAAACAGTTCAGTTCCTTCTGATGTTACATATAATGGTTTAACATATGCAGTTTATGCTGATTGTGGTTTAGCTAAAGTTAAGGGCGTTGTTTCAGCAGAGATTGCAGGAAATGTTGACATACCATCATATTTTACTGAAAACGGAAATTCATATAAAGTTTTTGTAATTGGAAATTCTGCATTTGAAAATTGTTCTAACATAACATCAGTAACAATTCCAGAAGGTGTTACAATAATCGAAGAAAGTGCTTTTTCAGGTTGCAGCTCTTTAGGAGAAATTATTTTACCAGAAGGATTAACTAAAATTGATGAACTTGCTTTTGAAGGAACTTCAG
>CALWRL010000031.1 GCA_944383945.1 uncultured Clostridia bacterium | reverse complement strand
AACACCTAATATTTTAATTGAATTTATCACTTTCACACCACCAAAGCATAATTTGTGTATTATTTTTTCTTTTATAAAAAAAAAAAAAAAAAAGACAAAAATTTTCATTTTATGCATAATTATCTTTATGTTCAAAAGACACTTGCCTTCCACTGTCATAAATTTCTTTTGTGTTAAAATATTTTGAATATTCTTTTTCACAATTTCTTAGCGATCTTCCGTCTAAAGGATGTCGATATAAATAACAAACATTCTCCTTTTTTTCTGCTTCTTTTGGCTTGTTTCCTATGCAAAGAAATATTTTAAAGCCATTTTGCTTTAAAATCTCGTTGTTCTCACTTCCACTTTTATGCGATCCTTCCGGATAGCAAAATATTTCCGTTTTGCCTACATATTTTTCAACTTCGTTTTCCCATTTTTTAACATCTTCATTAAATTTTTCATAATTTACAAAAACGGTGTTTAGATGACCGTATGTGTGTGAAGCAAATTTATATCCTTTTTCTTTCAAAAATTTAATTAATTCTTTTAATTCTCTTTCTTCTTCCTTAAATTTTTTTTCGCTTAAATAACTTCCGTTAAAAATTCTATGTCCTAAAATTCCGTTGTAACCCGTTACACACAAAATTGCCCTTGCCCCGTTAAAAGAAAAGTCTGGATTTTTAGATATAAATTGTTCTAAAATAGTTAAACAATCTCTATCTTGAGAATATTTTTCTTCTTCAACCGAAGAATAATCATATAACTCTCCATCTTTAACAACAATTTTTTCAACAATTCCTCTTCCTTTTGTGTCGTATGTCATATCATCAAAACTTAAAATTAAAGGTTTTTTCCCGCCAAAATCTAACTCTTTTTTAATTTCAAAACCTTTTTCTGTTTTAGTATAAACATCTTCTAAATTAACAAGAACATATCCTTTTTCATAAAATTCATTTAGAATTTCTTTAAACTCCTTTGCTGTTAAACGATCTCTATCAAACCCATTCCTTAAACTGTTTTTAGTTGAAAATGCTTTTTCAGGGCTATAAACAATTTCATGCGTAAAAAAATGCTCAACTTCTAAACTTTGGCTTTCTTGCTCCTGTGCAAGCAAAAGTTTAAAGTTGTTATGATCATAAAAATGTATAATAAAACCATTTAAAATTAAAATGATAAATCCACAACATAAAAAAAATAAAACAAATTTATTCATAAATATAATTTGTTAAATATAATTTTTTTTAATAAAAATTCATAAAAAAATAATTGACAAAGAAAAATCAATATGATAAAATTCTCGTAGATTTGGAGAAGTACCCAAGAGGTCGAAGGGGCTCCCCTGCTAAGGGAGTAGGCTTGTAAAAGGGCGCGAGGGTTCAAATCCCTCCTTCTCCGCCAAACAATTGTCGTTTGAACTCAAACGGCAATTTTTTAACAAAATTTACTTTTTAAATTAGTTGACAAGATTTAATTAATATTTTAAAATTGCGCTGAATAAAAAATTATAAAAAGAGAATTATATGTTAGAAAATGAAGCAAATAGAATGCCTTTAATTGGAGATAAGGCACCAGCGTTCAAGGCTGTAACTACACAAGGACAAATAAATTTTCCAGAAGATTTTTCTGGTAAATGGGTAATATTATTTTCACATCCTGCGGATTTTACTCCCGTATGTACAACAGAATTTATGACTTTTGGGTCTATGATTAATGAGTTCAAAGCGCTTAAAACAGAACTTGTTGGATTGTCTGTTGATTCTTTATATGCCCACATTGCATGGCTTAGAAAAATTCAAGAACTGGAATGGAATGGTAAAAAAAATATAAATGTTACATTTCCATTGATCGAAGATATAAAAATGGAAGTAGCAAAGGCGTATGGCATGATACAACCAGGGCAATCAACAACACAAGCAGTAAGAGCAGTTTTCATCATAGATCCAAATGCAATTATTAGAACAATATTATACTATCCATTGTCAACTGGAAGAAATTTTGACGAAATAAAAAGAATAATACTTGCTTTACAAAAAGCAGATAAAGACAAAGTTGCTACGCCTGCCGATTGGAGACCAGGTGATGATGTTATTATACCAACAGCTGGAAGTTGTGGTGTTGCAAAAGAAAGAATGGATTCAAAAAGCCCAGATCAATATTGTCTTGATTGGTTTATGTGTTTTAAAAGAGAAAAATCTAAGTAATATTGGTTTATAAAAAATAGAAAAACAAATGAAAACATTTGTTTTTTTTATTAGATATAAATATAAAATATTAATAACAGCAACAAATTTAAAATAAAAATATAAAAAAGAACCATAAAAATAAGGTTCTTTTTTATTATTACAAGTTTTCGTTAAGTTTTTCCAACATAAATTCTAAATCAATTCCATGGACTTCGCTTGCTTCTTCCAATGTTTCCATTTGGCTCATAGGGCAACCCAAACAATGTAAACCAAAACCTTCTAAAATTTTTCTAAGCTCGGGTTTAGAATTAACAATTTGACCTATTGTTGTTTCTTTAGAAATTTTTGTTATAACGTTATCACAATTATTTCTAACTTTTTCGTTATTTTTACAGTTACACATAATTTTCTCCTTCGTTATATTATATCACATAAATAAAAAAACACAAATTTTACCCTAAAAATTTAACAACACCATAAAAAATTGTGTAACAAACTTTTTCCCTGTATTCATCAGACAACAATAACAGCTCTTCTTCGCTGTTGCTTAGATACCCACACTCGATTATAACCGAAGGAATGTTTGTGCAGTTTAAGATATAATAATCTCCTTTCAAAGCCGATTTTTTTGCATAAGGCAAATTAGCTATAAACTCATTTTGTATACTGTTTGCTAAATTATAAGAAGCTTCATTTTCCGGATTGAAAAATGCTTGAGCCCCTCTAACAGAAGAAAGCGGATATGCGTTCATGTGCAAACTGATAACGATATTTGCATTAGATTTTTCAATTATTTGTCTTCTTTTTTCCATATCATCTTTCTTTTTATTCGTAGCCAAAGCAGAATATAACCCATCGGTGGTTGTTCTAGTCATAACAACATTAATGCCATAATCTTCAAAAAACTTTTTTAATGTTTGTGCATAAACAAGATTTAACTCGCGTTCATTGCTACCTTCTAAAAAACCTTCACAACCAGCATCAATTCCTCCATGCCCAGCATCTATAACAATTGTTAAAGCATTTCTAGGAGACGCTGTTATAATTGTAGGTAAAAATGCAAAACATGATAAAATAATAATTAAAGAGATAAACAATAAAATTGTGTTTTTTTTGATTACAACAAATTTAAGATTTTTTAATTTTTTCATAGAATAATATATTCTAAGCAAGCAAAATATATTATCTAGAAAAGACCCTCAATTTTTTCGTTGCAGTCAATTTTCATGTTATTAGCTGCTGGAGTTTTTGAAAGCCCTGGCATAAGTAACATGTTTCCTAATAAAACAACCAAAAATTCTGCACCGTTTCTAATTTCTATATCTCTAACGGTTAATTCAAAATCTTTTGGATTGCCAATTAATTTTAAATTATCGGAAAGACTGTATTGAGTTTTTGCAACACAAATTGGATAATTAGATAAATTTAGTTTATCAATCAATTTCAAAGATTTTATAGCTTGTTCAGAATATAAAATTTTGCTTGTTCCATAAACTTTTTTTGCAAGTTTTTTAATTTTTTCTTTAACAGAGTCTTCTAAGTTATATAAGTAATTTAAACTAGAAGGTTTTTCACATTGTTTGATAACTTGTTTAGCAAGGTTAATTGCTCCTTTCCCGCCTTGCTCCCAAACATTGCATGTTTCAAAGCAAACGCCAAGTTGGATAACATGATTTTTAACAAGTTCAATTTCATCTTTGTTATCATCTTTAAACAAATTTAATGTAACAACAAAAGGTATATTAAAATTCTTTAATATTTTTATATGAGCGTCTAAATTGCACAAACCCTTTTCTATCGCGTCTAAATTTAAATTTGATAGATTTTCCTTTAATTCGCCACCATGTAGTTTTAAAGCTCTTAAAGTTGCAACCAGTACAACACAGTTTGGTTTTAAACCACCTTTTCTACATACAATGTTAAAGAATTTTTCAGCACCCAAATCGCTTCCAAATCCCGCTTCTGTTATAGCATAATTTGAATTGTTAATAGCAAAATTTGTTGCAATTAAACTGCTACACCCATGAGCAATGTTGGCAAATGGGCCACAATGAACAACGGCAGGGACATTTCCAATTGTTTGCACTAAATTTGGTTTTATTGCGTCTTTAAGTAAAATTGTCATTGATTCTTGTGCATTAATATCTTTAGCATAAATCGGTTTATTATTTTTTGTAAAACCAATTAAAATATTTCCGAGTCTAATCTTCAAATCTTCAAAATCGCTCGCAAGACTTAAAATTGCCATAATTTCACTTGCTGCAGTTATTGTAAACTCTTCATCTCTGGGTTTTAAACCTTTGCTTAAAGAAACTTTAACATTTCTAAGTGCTCTATCATTAACATCTAAACATCTTTTAAAAACAACTTTATCAATTTTAAGCTCATTTCCTTGAAATATATGGTTGTCTATTAAACTGCTAAGCAAATTATTGGCACTTGTGATAGCGTGAAAATCTCCTGTGAAATGCAAGTTAATATCTTCCATGGGAACAATTTGGCTGTATCCTCCGCCTGTTGCTCCACCTTTTATTCCAAAAACAGGGCCAAGCGAAGGTTCTCTAAGAGACAAACACACGCTTTTTTTTAAAATTTTAAATGCATCAGCTAAACCAATTGAAACAGTGGTTTTCCCAATTCCGCTTGAAGTTGGGTTAATTGCTGTAACTAAAATTAATTTTCCGCTTTTTGTTTTCTTTTTATAGTTTATAATTTTAGCAAATTTATTACCATAAAAAAACAAATCACATTTTTTTAATTTAATTGCATTTGCAATTTTTTTAATATTTAAAATTTTAGCATTTCTTGCTATTTCAATATCTGTCATATTACACTCCGAAAAAAATTATACAACAAAAAAGGAGTATGAAAAAATAAATCACCCACAAAAGGTGATTTATTTTAACATTTTTTATTAATTAGGCATTATTTAATTTTTTAACGGTTAATGTTGCATCTCCATTTTCCAATATAGTTACTGTTGCTCCTGATGGATCTGTTGTAGAAGCTATTGCAACATCTATTACATCATTTGCGCTTAACGTAACTATAACCGAGCTTGTGCAATCAGCAACAAAAGTTCCTCCAGTTGCAGTTTCTAGTGCTGTTTTTTCAACAGTAGATGAATCAATAGGTGTTGTGTTGTTTCTTGCTGTTACATTAAATGTTCTTTCTTGAGTTGAATTAATTTGAATATGATAATTAATTTCGTAGTCACCAGCTTGCAAAACAGTTATTTGGTTTGTTGCTGTTGTGCAGTTTTCCAAAGGCATTTCAGTGTTTAATTCAACTTGAGTGTAAGTGTTTTGCGACGCTAAAGATGGAGTTTGTGAGGCATTATTATATAATCCTCCATAAGCATTAAGTCCAACACCAGTTGGTCCGGTTGGACCAATATCTCCTGTATCCCCTTTAAGCCCTTGAATACCTTGAGCGCCTGTTGGTCCCGTTGGTCCTGTCGGACCTGTTGGACCAGTTGGTCCTGTTGCTCCAGCAGCTCCAGTTGTACCAGCTGCTCCTTGCGGTCCAGTTGGCCCAGTTGGTCCTGTTGCTCCTGTTAAACCTTGAGTTCCGGTTGCCCCTGATGGTCCGGTTGGTCCTGTAGGCCCCGTAGCCCCTGTTGCTCCAGTTGCACCAGCTGAACCCGTAGCGCCTGTTGGACCAGTTGGTCCGGTTGGTCCTGTCGCTCCAGTTGCCCCAGTAGCTCCAGCTGGCCCTGTAGGGCCTGTAGGACCTGTTGCTCCAGTTGCTCCTGTTGCCCCGGTTGTACCTTGTGGTCCAGTTGGACCAGTTGGTCCGGTTGGGCCCGTTTCACCTTGTGGAATAAAAAAGCTTAAATCGGCAGTAGACCCAGCGCCACTTTGAACAACAGCTGCTGGTTCTCCAGCTGGTAAAGTATTTGTGGCAATAACATCAACAGTAACAACAGTTGCTCCCGTTGGTCCAGTTGGCCCAGTTGGTCCTGTTGGTCCAGTTGGCCCAGTTGCGCCAGTTGGCCCTGTTGGTCCTGTAACACGAGTTGTTAAATATCTGTTTTGTTTGCAACAATTAGATACTCTGCAACAATTGTTTCCAAAAAAATTACACGACATATTTTCCTCCTTTGAATATTAAATTTCAATTCATAATATGAAGAAGGTAAAAAATGTGTTATTAATAAATTTAAGCACTTTAAATACTATTTTTCTAACTAATACAAAATTCGAACATAAAATATCAAGCAATAAAGTTTAATTCCTATTAGACGAAAGAAAAAACTTCACCTACGAATCAATTAATAAAAAATTTTTAAATAAACGCTTGCAAAAAAATTATTTATATGATATTTTAAAATAAGTCTATGGAGAGTTGGCTGAGCGGTCGAAAGCGGCGGTCTTGAAAACCGTTGTAGTGAAAGCTACCTGGGGTTCGAATCCCTAACTCTCCGCCAATTGCGAGCAATCCGAACCCTTTGGGCTTGATTGCTCCTTTTTATTTTCTATATATTCAATTTCTTTTGATATATCTGGCTTTTCACTCAACCTTAATTGTTTACTTTTATCACTTGTTATATTAAAGTAAATTTCACAATGGTCATCATATAAAACAACTCTATTTACAAACATATCAATTAGTCTTTGTTTTGCATTTTCAAGAGAATAATCCAAATCTTTAAAAGACTTTAAATATTCATATACAAGTTCTTCACTTAATGGTTTAATTGTTAGCATTTGTCTGCTAGCAATTTTTTCTTTTATTTCTCGTATTCTAACTTCAAGTTCTTTCATTCTATCGTTTGTTGTGTCGTTAAAAATTCCATTTTCAAGAGCAGTTAAAATATTCTTTAACTTTTTGTTGTTGTCTTGAAGTTCTTTATTTAGACTTTCTAAAATTGTGTCTTTTTCAATGCTTTTGTTATATATATCAGCCAATACTTTACTTATACTTTTTAAGTTTGTATGTTGCATAAATTCTTGCGTTGCAGATAAAACTATTTCTTCTATATAATTTTTAGAAACAGATTTCTTATCGCATTTAGATTTATTTTTCTTTTTTGTAAAGCATTTATAATAATTGTAAATTGTGCCAAGTTTACCTTTACCACTATCTCCGGTCATTAAACTACCACATTGGCCACAAATTAACTTGCCACTTAAAAGATAATTAACTTCTGTTTTATGGTGAGCAGAAGTCCTTTTTGAAGTTTTTAGTTTTTCATTTACTTCATCAAAAAGTTGTTCACTTATTATTGCAGGAAAAATATTTGTGTAAACAGTACCATCTGCATATACACAACCTTTGTAGTTTTCATTTCTTAATATTCTTGAAACAGAGTTTATTGTCCATTCTTTGCCGTATGCGTTCTTTATTCCTTTGTTAGATAACATCTTTACAATGTCTTTAATACATTTTCCACTTATGTATTCATTAAATATTAACTTAACAATGTTTGCTTGTTCTTCGTTAACACTAACTTTCTTGTCAACAACATTATATCCATAAGGAGTTCTGCCACCAGTAAAAAGTCCTTTTATTCTGCTTTCTTTTAGTCCACGCTTAACTTTTTGAGATAGTTCAACAGAATAATACTCTGCAAGTCCAACGAGCACACTATCAAGTATTATGCCTTCTGGTGTGTCCGAAATGTTTTCAGTTGCAGAAATCAGTTTAACACCATTTTTAAGTAATATTGCACGATTAACAGAGCTGTCATATCTTGATCTTGAAAATCTGTCTAACTTATACACCAAAACAAAATCAAAACCCTTGTTTTTGCTGTCATAAAGCATTTGTTGAAGTGCTGGCCTTTTGTCATTTGTTCCTGTCATAGCCCTGTCAAT
>CALWRL010000030.1 GCA_944383945.1 uncultured Clostridia bacterium | reverse complement strand
ATTGCTGATGGATTGATAGGAAACCATAGGTGCAATGAAATTGCAGAGGCAGATTACAGCGAAAACAGCAAATTAGAAACAGTTGTTAAGAAAAGAATATTGCAACAAAGTTTATTAAAATAATAAATATGTTAAAAACTTGACACACAGTTAATAAAATATATATTATTTTGGAATATATTATTTACTTCGTGAGGTAATTCGTGAAATTTAATAAAAGAAAGTTTAATTTTATGTTTATTTTGACAGTTGTTTTAATTTGTTTAACTGTTGGTCTTTCTAATGTTAATTTTAATGGGGCAATTGGTTCGACGGATGCCGATGGTGATGACACAATTATTGATGGCGGTGAAGGCGGAGATAATGAAGGAGATGGAAGTGAAGGTGGAGAAAATCCATCTGATGGAAATGAAATTCCAAAATTAGATATTAAGTTAACAAATGCATGGACTGCATGGTATAAAGCTTTAGAAATGGATTCTAAATACAAAAGTAAAGTTTTATTTTCACAAATAACAAATGGCAATGCGGAAGCCATGGGAATCAAAGTTAATGTTAAAGCTTCAATAAATAGGGAAATTTATAACAATATAGATGAAGTTTATGTTATTAATAATGCTAAAACGGATATATCAGTTCTGGGTGGCATGATAGATTTGGGTGATGGCAAGAACTTCATATCTTATTCATTGTTTAATTTAAAAGATGGAAATGTTTACACGCCTGGAAGCAAAAGGCCTATTGATGATTACAAAAAAGAAAAACTTATAATGACTTACGAAATTCCTTACATAATTACACCAGACACAGTTAGCTCTGCTTATTTCAACAGTGATCCTAATAAAAATTATTATGAAATTAACTTTGTTTTAAATTCAAAAGCTTGGGAAATTTATCAAAAAGTTGTTCAAGATGAAATAGGTGTTAATCAATTACCTAAAATTAATTCTATTACTGTAACAGCAAAAATTAGCAAAACTTATGGAACATTCATGTCGGTTGTTGCTTCCGAAAATTACACAGTTGTATATGAATATAATGGAATAAAAGTTGATGTTAATTGTTCTGGAACTGTTCAAATGAAATATGACTATTTTTCGAATAATGAAAACGAAATTGAAGACATAAGAAATAAAATCGGATTATAAAGAAAAATGAATAATTATGCAATTTTGTTTGACTTTATGAATAAATATGTTATTATATACGCGAAAGATTACTAGAGATGAAAATTTAGGAGAGATTTGTGGTTTTTAATAAAAAAAGATTTAATATAATAGTTTGCTTAACGCTTGCTTTAATTTGCATGGCTGTTGTTTTTTCAACGATTGATTATTCAGCTATTAACGGGTCGAAAGATCCAGACCAATCTTATGCAGATAATGAAGATTCTGATCAAACAAATCCTTCAGACCCTTCTGGCAATAATCCAGACAATCCTTCCGATAATGAATCGGACATGCCAAAATTAGATTCCATAATAACAAATGGTTGGACAGTATTTAATTATGCTATGGAAATTTTAGAAAAATATGACCATAGAATTATATGCAACCAAACTATAGACGCTAAGGACACAACCTTTAATCAAGGCGGAATTCAAAAAATGTATAAAGAAATTTATAACATTGGTGGAAATTCTTATGTTAAAGTTGTTGCCGATGGTTCGGGTGTTCCGTTGAACATGGGAGAAAATTACACTGACTACATTGTTGTTAACCAAAACAAAATAACAACAAAAAGAGATGATAACAATTCTGTTAATTATTCATTAAATGATTATTTAGCAAAATTTGGGATATTGCCAAACGAAATTCCATACAATCTTAACAAAGATTCTGCTAAATTAAACATGAATATTGTTAAACCAACTTCTGGAGCTGCTTACTACGAATTAACATTAACATTGGCTAGTTCTGCATGGCAAGGGTATTTAAAGAGTTTAAGTGCAAATGGGGGCGCAGGAAGCAACCCGAAAATTAATTCAATTGCTATTACAATGAAAGTAAATTTAAATTATGGCTATTTAATGTCTTTAACAGCAACTGAAAACTACACAATTAATAGAGCAGGATTTACAGCTGTTTCAAATTCTAATTTAACAATGGCTTTTACATATTCAAGCAATTTTGAAAAAGAAATTGAAGAAATAAAATCTAAGTTTTAAATTTAAATTAATTCTTGAAAATTAAACTCCATATTTTGGAGTTTTTTTATTGCCAAACACTTTATTTTTGTCCATTCGTCTTCAAGAATTCCACCACAATCATATTTTTCTTGTAAATTAAAGTAACATTGAAAAAAATACCTATCATTGTGCCAAAATTCAAAAATTTTATTATATTTGCATGAATAATAATTTTCTTTTTTGTTAAAAAAAGATTTATTAATTGTTTCTAGCTTTTCTAAAATGCTTTTTTGTGGGCAATAACCTCTTTTTCTAATTTCTTTTTCAACTAGTTGAATGTATTTTCTGTAATGGGAAATAGGGTAGTCCATAATTTTATTAACTATTAAAGAATTAGGCGAATTAAATTTATTTATTAAACCAATTATTGCGCTTAATTCTCGCCATTGTCCCATAAGTTGTTTTTGGGGCAGAACAGGAATTAATTCATAGTGCCAAAGTCTCATGTTTTTAGTTTTAACAAAAAATATAAAATCATTCTTTATAGTTAATTTTAGATGATATTTTGTTAACCATTTTATTTAAACAATCAACACAACCAATAATTCTTGGTTTATCTGAATAAATATCTATGTAAGAATTAATTTCATAATAATCTCTTCTGCTTCTAGGGGCAAGGCAATAAGCGCCAAGAGGGAAAGAATTTTTGTAAAATCTAAACATTTCAAAAGCTGGTATATCGTTCTTCCCATCACCGATGTAACACATTCCATAAATTAAACTTTTCCCATAAGAACCAACAATGTCTTGGACCCCGTCAGATTTATCGTAGGAACAATGGTGGGTTTGACATGTGCCAATTTGATATAGTTCTCTGTTATATTTTTTTCCTTGACTTAAAACAGAATAATCTATTCTACTATAAATTTCTGGGTATTCATATTTAAAGGCTTCCAATCTTTCTTCTAAATTATCTAATGATGTTCCAGAAACAAAGTGAATTGTTATTAAGCAATCAAATGTTTTTTCAAACTTTTCAACAAAATCAACGAAAGAATCAAACTCATTTGAAAATTCGTTGTTTGATTCGAAAGTTGAATCTAAATCTGCAAGGATTAAAAATAATTTTTTCATATTTGTATTGTATTATTTTTTTAATAAAAGTACAACACAAAATAGCAGCCACAAACAAAAAAAATTAAAAAGATTTTACTCTTTTTAATTTTTTTTGCCATTAACTTTATATTTTTTAAAACTTATTGAATTGCTGTTGGGAAAAGTGGAAGTTCACCTGGCCCTGGGCATATTTGTGTTTCGGATTGTTGGCAAGGTGGAATAACTGGGTAACCATAAGAAGGAACAAGAATATCAACATTAGCTGTAACTTTGATTATAATATTTAAACAGCCAGTTACAGTTGCTATGGTTCCTTCTTGGTTTATTGAGCCAATAGTTGAAGTGAATGTTGCAAAAGCTGTAACATTGATAGGAGTTACAGATGGTTGAGGAACAAACATTAACACACTAACAGGAACTGTTATGCTTGAAGTTGCCGTTCCTAAAACATTATTTGCATCTCTATATTGAACAGTTATAGGTATTGTTACTGTTCCGGAAACATTTGCGAAATTTGGTCGTTGGTCAATTCTTTCTATAATAACATCGCTAATAGTTGCCGAATTTGTTAAACTAGATGTTGCGGAAATAAATGTTAATGGCGAAGTTGGTGATGCTGGGTTGAAATTAGTAAGATTTAAAGCTAAACCACTTTCAACTGTTTGTTGTCTGCAAGCATCGAAGACTTTTGTTACTTCAATTAATGCTTTTTCGCACAAGCCATTAGAAGGGTTTCCGCAAAGTCCTCCTGGACGGCAAGTGTTATTGTTGTTGATATAAAAAGACATTTTAACCTCCAATTGTTTTTTTAATCTCAATAATAAATTATGCACAAGACTAAAATAATGTGTTAATTTTAAAAAAATAGTTGTTTTTTTTAAATATTATGTTATAATATAGTAGACTTAAAATTTTGAGAAGGTGAGCCAAGCGGCTCACCTTCTTAAAAAGATAAGAAGATATAAAAGAGATATGTTTCATTAAAGGAGGAAAATGGCAAAAACAGTTGAAATTGTTAAAGAAAAAATTTGTCCAATAATTGAAGAACTTGGTTATGAAGTTGTTGATGTTGAATTTGGCAAAAAAATTGATGGTCTTAATTTAACATTTTATATCGATTCGCCTAATGGAATAACGCTTGATGATTGTGAAAAAGTTCACAAAGCAATTGACGGCCCATTAGATGAGGTTAATCCAACAGGTGATAGCAAATATATTTTAAATGTAAGTTCATGCGGATTAGATAGGCCAATAAAAACAAATTCAGATTTAAAACGAAATCTTGGGCGAGATGTTGAAGTTAAATTGTATAAGGCGCTTGACAAGAAAAAATTATTTATTGGTAAATTAACCAATTTTGATGAAAACAGTATAACATTGGACAGTTCAACAATATTAAACAGAAAAGACATTGCAAATATTGTTTTGCATTTAGAATTTTAAAAAATAGATATTATTAAATATAAGATGTATTAAAGGAGAATATATGATTAATAAAGATTTCTTTTCAGCATTAGAAGAATTAGAACAACAAAAGAAAATTAATTCAGAGCAATTTATTGAAACTCTTGAAACGGCTTTAACTTCTGCTTACAAAAAAATGTATGGAGAAGCAAAAAATGCTTTAGTTAAATTAAATCCAGAAAAAAACACAATTAAAATTTATAGTTATAAAAAAGTTGTTGAAGAGGTTGAAGACGAAGACAAAGAAATCAGTTTAGAAGAAGCAAGGAAAATAAAAAAATCCTATCAAATTGGAGATAGTGTTGTTGAAGAAGAAACAACAAAAGATTTTGGTAGAATTGCTGCCCAAACTGCAAAACAAGTTGTTATGCAAAAATTAAAAGAACTTGAAAAACAAATGGCTCTTAGTGAATTAAGTGAAAAAGAAGATGAACTTTTAACAACAATAGTTAAGAGAATTGATAACGGAGTTGTTTATGTTCAAATTGCAGGTTCACATAGCGAAGGAGTTATGTTAGAAAGCGATCAAATACCTGGTGAAAAATTTAGAGAGGGCGACAGAATTAAAGTTTATGTTAAAAAAATAAAGGATTCTTTCCGTGGCCCACAAATTCAAGTTTCAAGAAGCAATATAGGTTTTGTTAGAAAACTTTTTGAATTAGAAGTTCCAGAAATTGAAAGTGGAGAAGTTATTATTAAAAACATTGCAAGAGATCCTGGAAATAGAACAAAAGTTTCAATATACAGTGAAAAGCCAAATGTTGATGCAGTTGGAGCATGTGTTGGTAACAGAGGCGTTAGAATTAACACCATTGTTTCGGAATTAAATGGGGAAAAAATAGATTTAGTTTTATATTCCGACGATCCTCTTGAATATATTGCTCGTGCACTTAGTCCTGCTCAAATTATTAGCGTTGAAACAAATGATAGTCTTAAAGCATCTAGGGTTATAGTTCCAAACGATAAATTATCTCTTGCTATTGGCAAAAACGGGCAAAATGTTCGTTTGGCAGCAAGATTAACAGGTTGGAAAATAGATGTTAAACCAGAAGCTGAGGCAATTAAAAACGATAATCCAGTTGAAGTTGAATATGAACTTACAAACATTATAGATGAACCTATGAATGACGATTTTGATAGCTTTGACGATTTAGAAGAAATTGATGCAGAATAAATAGTGGAGAAATATGGAAGTTTTAAGAATGTGTTGTGTTTGCAGGAAAATGAAACCAAAGCCACAGCTTATAAGGGTTGTTAAAACAAAAAACAATGAAATTTTTGTTGATGAAACAGGAAAGGTTGATGGGCGAGGTGCGTATGTTTGCAAAGAGCAACAATGCATTGAAAAGCTAAAAAAAACCAAACATCTAAACAGGGTGTTTAAACAACAAGTAGATGAAAAAATTTATGAAAAACTGTTGTTATATAAGGAGAATTAATGTCAGAACAAAATAAAAATGGCGGATTTGTTAATTTAAAGAAAATTCATGATATTCAAGTTAGTGGAGCTGTTCAATCTTTAATTAGAGATTTAAGGTCTACTAGAATTCAGCTTGAACATATTCTTTCCGAAGCTTTAAAGTTAAAGCAAAAAAAGGTAGAACAAGGCAAGCAAGAGGAACAAAAAGAATTGCAACAAAATGTTGCTGAAAAAGAGAGCAAGAATCAAGAGTTTGTTGCAGAACAAAAGCGACAATTTAACGCAAGCCAAGAAATAAAAGACTTAAAAAATAAAGAACCAAAGCAAAAAGATTATAAGCAAGGCGATAATAATGTTGCTTTTAAACAAAAAGATTTTAAACAACAAAATTTCAAGAAAGATAATCAAAATCAACCAAGACAATTTAACAAGCCATTTGCAATGAAAGACCAACGCCAACCACAAAAAGAAAACCGAGGAGCTGGTTTTGCTTCTAGCAAGGGAAATAATTTTAGGTCTTTTGCAGCGCCAGATATTGTTATTCCAGAAAACAACAGAAATTTTGGGAACAAAAATAAGTCTTCGTCTAGAGATTTAGAAGAAAAAAGACAGCCAGTTGCCAAAAAGAACACTCAAAATTATAAAAATGTTTTCGTTAACAATTCTGATGGTTTTGAAGAAGTTAGAATGGGTTCAAGAAAACTAATAAAAACAAAAAAAGAAAAGCAACAAACCTTTGTTGCTCCAACAATAGACCACGCAGTTATAACAAGCGAAAAAATAACTGTTAAAACACTTTCAGAGAAAACAGGTAAACCAGCAACCGAAATCATTAAAAAACTTATGATTTTAGGCATTATGGCAACAATCAATAGTGTTATAGATTTTGAAACAGCCGAATTAGTTGCAAGCGAACTTGGAATAACTTTGGAATTAAAACTAGAAAAAACATTCGAAGAACAATTAAAAGAGATGACGGCAAAAGAGGAATCAACAAATCTTGTTGAAAGACCACCTGTTGTTACTGTTATGGGCCATGTTGACCATGGTAAAACCTCTTTGTTAGATGCAATTAGAAAAACAAATGTTGTTTCTGGAGAAGCTGGTGGAATAACTCAAAAAATTGGTGCATATTCAATTGTTGCTGGCGGGAAAAAGATAACATTTATTGACACCCCAGGCCATGCTGCGTTCACAAGCATGCGTGCAAGAGGTGCACAAGTTACTGATGTTGCTATATTGGTTGTTGCGGCAGATGATGGGCTTATGCCACAAACAGAAGAGGCAATTGCTCACATTAAATCTGCAAATGTTCCAATGATTGTTGCAATAAATAAAATGGATAAGCCAGAAGCAAATCCAGAAAAAGTTAAGCAACAACTTGCTGAAAAGGGCGTCTTGCCAGAAGAATGGGGCGGTGAAACAATTTTTGTTCCTATTTCAGCAAAAACAGGAATGGGAATTGAAAAACTTTTAGAAACAATTCACCTTGTTGCAGAAGTTGAAGAATTAAGGGCAGATCCAACAAGAATGGCAACAGGAGTTGTTATTGAAGCCGAACTTGATAAAAACCGTGGACCGGTTGCTTCTGTTCTTGTTCAAAACGGAACGCTTAAAGTTGGCGATAACATTGTTTCTGGTTTAACCTACGGAAAAGTTCGTGCAATGTATGATCAAAATGGAAAACAGGTTAAAGAGGCAGGTCCTTCAATTTGTGTTTCTGTTTTAGGGTTTAACGAGGTTCCAAATTCTGGAGATTCCGTTGCTGCAATTGATGAAAAACTTTCTAAACAAGTTATTGAAGAGAGAAAAACAAAAATTAAACTTGAAAAAGCAAACACAACATCTGGGGTTTCGCTTGATGACTTTATGAGCAAAGTTAACGAAGGTAAATTGAAATCGCTTAATGTAATTATCAAAGCAGATGTTCAAGGTTCTGTTGAAGCACTTCGTCAAACTCTTGCGACAATAAGAAATGAAGAAGTTAAAGTTAACTGCATTCATAGCGCAGCTGGTTTTGTAACAGAATCTGATGTTATTTTAGCTAAAGCATC
>CALWRL010000029.1 GCA_944383945.1 uncultured Clostridia bacterium | reverse complement strand
AGGAAGAGCGTCGTGTGGGGAAAGAGTGTAGGAAAAAAAGGAGAGAGAGGCAAAAGAAAAGAAAGAAATGAAAGAAGGGTCGGTTAAAAGAAATTCCATTGAATTTTTCATTAACATAAGACCAACAAAAATTAAACCAAAAGCAATAAAAGATTGAGCCATGTTCTTAACCCATGTCTTTTTAGCCAAAATATATATGAATGCGCCAACTGCTGTTATTGCACAAAAAATGTTTGTGATTCCAAATGTTTGAAACGAAATTAAATATGCAGGAATAGCCGATGCAACATTAACGCCAATAATCAAAGATATTGCTTGAAATAATGTTAACATTCCAAGAGATGTAAAACTAGTTACCATAACAACGCTTGCAGTTGTGCTTTGAAGAACTGTTGTTAACAAACAACCAAAGCCAAAAGCTTTAAAGCGATTGCTAGAAAACGAATTTATTTTTTTTCTTAATTTATTTCCACCAAGACTTTCAAGCTTAACAGATAAAAGCTTTGTTGCAAATAAAAAGATTCCAAGACCAGAAATTAATATTAAAATATTATTTAACATAGTATTTCCCTTTTAATATATATTATCAAAATGCAATATATAAAGTAAATAGTTTTTTGCTGAAAAATGTAAAAAAAATTTAAAACAATGAATTTAAAAAAATATTTTTTATTATTTAATGAAAAATAAAAAGGGTTTTTAAATTTAATGTCGAAATACTATATTGACACACTGAAAATTTTGTTACAAAAAATCTAATTTTTTATATTTATATTTCTTTGAGGGAAAAATTGCAAAAGAAATTTTATTCGTCACAATGGGTTGACCAAGTTAAAGAAAAAAACGATATAGTTCAAGTTATTTCATCATATATTAATGTTTCAAAAAGGGGAGGCGTTTATTGGGCGCTTTGCCCTTTTCATCACGAAAAAACTCCTTCTTTTGCAATAAACGAAGACGAACAATATTATCATTGCTTTGGTTGCGGAGAAGGCGGAAATGTTATAAAGTTTGTTCAACAAATTGAATCAATTTCTTTTCCCGAAGCTGTTGAAAAACTTGCAGAAAGAGCAGGAATTGAAATTCCACAGTTTGAAAACGGCGAGCAAATTATTAAAAATAAAAAGACAAAAGAAAATGTTCTTAATGCTTTAAATGCTGCAATGGAAATTTATCAAAACAATTTATATTTACCTGTTGCAAAACAAGCACAAGAATATGTAAAAATGCGTAATTTCAAAAAAAGCGATTTAGATAAATTTCACATAGGCTATTCCAATGGAAACACATTAATTAACGAATTGTTAAAAAAGGGTTACAGCATTGAAACTCTTGAAAAAGCGGGAATACTTGGCGGAGAAAACAACAAATATTATGATAAACTTTCTGGAAGATTAATTTTTCCTGTTTTAAATTCTTATGGCGAATGTGTTGGATATAGCGGAAGAATTTTAGAAAAAAGCGATTATAAAGCTAAATATAAAAACACAGAGCAAACTATTGTTTTTGATAAAAGTTCTTTGGTTTACGGTTTAAATTTATTGAAAGATAAAAAAAGAAATGAACCGCTAAATGAAATCATTTTAGTTGAAGGGCAAATAGATGTTATAAAAATGCATTCTTATGGCTTCACTTCTACGGTTGCATCATTGGGAACAGCACTAACAGAAAAGCACGCTAACATTCTTAAAAGAGTGTGTGATAATATTATAATTTGTTATGATGGAGATTTGGCAGGACAAAAAGCATCGTTAAGAGCAATTCCGATTTTAGAAAAAGAAGGTTTTAACATTAAAGTTGCTAGATTACCAAACGGCAAAGACCCAGACGAATTTTTAAGAGAGAATGGCGCCAAAGGAATGGAAAATCTTTTAAATAAAGCAATTTCTCCAATTGAATATAAATTGCAATTGCTGTTAGAAAAAAATGATATTTCAAAACCAGAAGGCAAAGCAACATACTTAAAAAATGCAATAGAAATTGTTCAACAAGTTAAAACTCATAGCGAAAGAGATGTGTATTTAAAAATTATAAGCAATGAATCAGGCGTTCCAATAGACATTCTTAGAAGAGATTGCGACAATCATAATTTTAAACAAAATGAAAATGAAGAAAAAAAGGTTTTAAATTCTGTTGAAAATGGGAATAAAAAAGCAATAAAGTTTGTTTTAAAATCTGTGTTAAAAGGGGAAAATTTTTCTAAGGTAGATTTTGATTTGAAAAAATATCTTGCTAATCCGCTTTACATTTCAATTTTAAACAAATTTGAAGAATTTAAAGAAAACTACACTTCGCAGTTAAGCGAGGAAGAAAAAAACTTTGTTTTAGATATATTTCAAGAAAAAACCCCTGGGGGCAAGGAATATTTTGATCAGTGCATTTGGAAAATTGTTGAAGACAATTTAAAAACAAAACAGTTAATTTTAAATGAGAAATTTAAAATTGCAGAAACGAAAGAAGAAAGAACAGAAATTTTAAACGAATTAAAAACAATAATAAATCAATTAAACGAAAGAAAAATATAGGAGCTTAAAATGGACGAAAAATTAAAAATAGAACTTAATAGATTTTTAGAAGTTGGTAGAAAAAAGGGCATGGTTAATGAGGAAGATATTTATTTTCGTCTCATAAAACACGATGCAAGCCGTAACGACATCAACGAGTTTATTTCTGAAATTGAAAAAAATGGAATAAGAGTTATTAAAGCTGCAGAAGAAGATGTTTCAAAAGACAATTTAGAAGATATAATAGTTCAAGTTAATGTTGATGACCCTGTTAAAATGTATTTAAAAGACATTGGCAAAGTTCCATTGTTAAGCAGTGATGAAGAAATTGAGTTGGCAAAAAAGATGGCAGAGGGGGATAGTGTTGCAAGAGCAAAACTTTCCGAATCTAACCTTAGGCTTGTTGTTAGCATTGCAAAAAGATATGTTTCTCGCTCGAATATGCAATTTTTAGATTTAATTCAAGAAGGTAACATTGGGCTTTTAAAAGCAGTTGAAAAGTTTGACCACACAAAAGGGTTTAGGTTTTCAACTTATGCAACTTGGTGGATAAGGCAATCTATAACAAGAGCAATTGCAGATCAAGCAAGAACAATTCGTGTTCCTGTTCACATGGTTGAAACAATAAACAAATTAACAAGGGTTACAAGGTCGTTAATTCAAAAACTTGGCAGAGATCCAACTACTTCTGAAATAGCAAATGCCATGGAACTTCCAGAAGATAGAATAATGGAAATCCAAAGAATTGCAATGGACCCTATTTCGTTAGAAACAACAATCGGCGATGAAGAAGACAGCAAGATTAGTGATTTTATTGAAGACGAAAGCATTCAATCTCCATTAGAAGCTGCATCTCAATCGCTTCTTAGAGAACAACTTTTATCTGTAATAGAAACTTTAACACCTCGTGAACAAAAAGTTATTAGAATGAGGTATGGGTTAGACAATAACCACCCAAGAACATTGGAAGAAGTTGGAAAAGAATTTAATGTTACAAGAGAAAGAATTAGACAAATTGAAGCAAAAGCATTAAGAAAATTAAGAAATCCTAATCGTTCTAAAAAACTAATTGATTATAGAACTTAAAAATAAAAGCGGTGGTTTACCGCTTTTATTTGACAACAAAAGTAAAATAATGTATAACTTTGGTTATTAGGAGATAAAATGGACTTTAAAAATATAATTGAATATCAAAAGAAAGATGGCGAGTTAATAAAGATTGAAAGAGAATTAAGCTCTAATCCAAGCAGAAAAGTTTCATCTGAAATGATTTCGGTTGTTAAATCTGCACAAGAAAAATCTGCTGTGTTGGAAAACAATGCTGGAATTTTAGAAAAAGATTTTCATTCGGTTAAAAAAGCTTATGACGAAACAATTTCACAAGTTGAAAAATTTATTTCAAAAGATTTAGAATCTCTTTCTCAAAAAGATTTAGAAAGCATTATTTCTGCAACAAATGGAATTTTAAACAATCTTAATGTTTTAGAAAAAAAACTTTTTGCAGAAGCAGAAAGATTAAACATAACCTTAAACGAATTTGAAGCAGCGAAAAAACAATATGGTATAGCTCGTGCGAAATATAACGAACATAAAAAAATTTATGATGAAGTTTTAAAAAGCAAAGAGCCAGAAATTAAAAAAATTAAAATGGAACTTTTGGAGCTTGAAAAGGGAATTGAGCCAAAACTTTTAACAAAGTATAAACAATTAAGGCAAGACAAGCTTTTTCCAGTTTTTGTTAAATTAGACGATAAATCTTGTGGCGGTTGTAGAATGGAACTTTCTGCAGCTGAAATAGAAAAAGTTAAAAATAACGGATATTTAGAATGCGATAACTGCAGAAGAATTATCATTAATTAATAAAAGGCGAAAGCCTTTTTTATTTTTTATATTTATTAATCATTTTTTGTTTTTCATTAATTGACTTTAATTTTCTATAATGATATTATAAAAATTATGAAAAATGATTTAAAACTACAAAATTTAAAAGGAACAACAGATTATTTACCAGAAGAACAATCTTCTAGAGATTTTATTATTGGAACTTTAAAAAGCGTTTTTGTTAAATATGGATTTATGCCTGTTGAAACGCCAATTCTTTGCCCGTTTGAGCTTTTATCTTCCAAGTATGCCGGAGGCGCAGAAATTTTAAAGGAAGTTTATAAATTAAAAGACCAAGGGGAAAGAGATCTTGGGCTTAGGTATGATTTAACTGTTCCGTTTGCTAAAATGATTGCGGCAAATCAAAATATTACTCTTCCATTTAGGCGTTTTGAAATTGGAAAAGTTTTTAGAAATGGGCCTGTTAAAAAAGGAAGATGTAGAGAGTTCACCCAATGCGATGTTGATGTTTGCGGGGTTAACGGAAGGCTTGTTGAAGCAGAATTTTTTCAAATGATTGAAGAATGTTTTTCCAAAATTGGTTTAGACATTGAAATAAAATGGAGCAACAGAAAATATCTTGGTGGGCTTATTGAAGAAGCGGGAATTGAAGCAGAAAAAATTTCAAAAGTTATTTTAACAGTTGATAAACTAGAAAAAGTTGGAATAGAACAAGTTAATAAAGAGCTTTATGATTTGGGGATTTCCGAAGAAAGCGTTAATAAATTCTTTTCATTAGCAAAGAAACAACCAGATGAAATAAAAAAAATTGCAACTTCTAATCTTTTAATAGAAGGATGCAACGAAGTTTATGAATTAATGGAAATTGTTAAAAATTTAAATTTAAAAACATGTGTTTTTTCACCAACCCTTGCAAGAGGGCTAGAAATTTACACAGGAACTGTTTGGGAAATTTTTGATAAAACCAAACAAATATCTTCTAGTTTAGGTGGCGGCGGAAGATACGACGAAATTATTGGCAAATTCATTGATAATGGGAATTCTTATCCAGCCGTTGGAATGAGTTTTGGACTAGAACCAATTTGTGTTTTGTTAAACCAAATAAACAAAAACAAAAGTTTAGTTGATGTATCAATTTTTGCTTTTGATAAATCGTTTAAAGTTCTTGAAATTGCAAAACAACTTCGCGAAAAAAACTTAAATGTTGTTGTTGATTTTAAAAATAACAGGCTTAAAAAATTTTTAGACAATGCTAGTTCATTAAAAACACCTTTTGTTTTAATAATTGGCGAAGACGAAATTAAAGAAAACAAAGTTACAATTAGAGATATGAAAAATTCTGTTCAACAAACTTGCTCAATTGAACAGGCTGTTGAGATAATAAAAAAAGGAAATTAAAATGGATTATATAAAACTTGCTAATTTGCTTTATCCAGATGCAAAAGATGCTTCTTATTGGGAAGAAAAATATAAACAAAGAAATTTAAAAGAAGGGGCAGAGGTTGTTAGAATTGCACCAAGCCCAACGGGATACCTTCACATTGGAAACTTTTTTGGTGCCATGGTTGATTATGAAATAGCAAAAACAACAGGTGGGGTTTTCTATTTGCGTTTAGAAGATACAGATAAGAAACGCGAAATTGATGGCGCAGATTTTGTTGCTGTTAATAGTTTAAACACCTTTGGAATTGCGCCAATTGAAGGTTCAACTCCAAGTGGGGTTGAAGTCGGAAATTATGGGCCATATCGCCAAAGCAACAGGTTAGAAATTTACAAGTCTTATGCAAAGAAACTAGTTTCGGAAGGAAAGGCTTTTCCATGTTTTTGCGAAAAAGCAGGAGATGTTAACGAAGTTTATGAAAGAAGAGAAAAAGAACTTCAAAACCAAGAAACAATTTCGGAAAAAGATGTTTGCAGAAATTTATCTTATGATGAAATATGTCAAAAACTTAAACAAGGCAAAAAGTTTGCTTTAAGGCTTAAATCTAATGGCAAAGAGGGCGACAAAGTTTTTGGATATGATTTGTGCAGAGGGAAAATGGAGTTTCCTGCAAACTGTAAAGATATAGTTTTAATGAAGGATAACGGAATTCCACCTTATGCTTTCGCTCATGTTGTTGACGATTATTTAATGAAAACAACAATTGTTGTTCGTGGAAGCGATTGGCTTTCAACATGGCCACAACACTTGGAAATTTATAATGCTCTTGGATTAAAACCTTTAAATTATGTTCACACTCCATTGATATGCAAGCTTGGGGAAAATGGTAACAAAAGAAAAATAAGCAAGAGATATGATCCAGAAGCAGACATGAGATATTACTTAGAGATGGGAATTCCAACTGTTGCAGTTTGTGAATATGTTTTGAATTTAGCAAACAGCAATTTTGAAATTTGGAGAGCAAAAAATCCAGATTTAGATTTTAGAGAGTTTGAATTTAATCCAAAGAAAATTGGTGTTTCTAGTCCGCTATTCGACATGAACAAGCTTTTAGACATTTCAAAAAATATCATATCAAAAATGACTGCTTTAGAAGTTTATAACAATGTTTTAAATTGGGCAGAGCAATTTGATAATGATTTTGCAATCTATTTAAAAAACAACAAAGAATTTGCAACAAAGGTTTTTAATATAGACCGTGAATCTAAAAAACCAAGGAAAGATTTGGAAATGTTTAGCCAAGCAAAACAAGTTTTTTCTTATGCGTTTTCAAATTTCTTAAAAGATATGAATTTGGATGATTACGAAATAGAAAAAGAAAACTTTGAAAAGGTCAAAGAAGTTTTAACAAATTACAAGCAGGTTGTTAATTGTTTGGATGACAAAGAAACTTGGTTCAATAAAATTAAGGAACAAGCATCAAAATTGGGATATGCAGTAGATAATAAAGAATATAAAGAAAATCCACAAAACTTTAAGGGAAACACAGCAACATTTTGCGAGTTTGTTCGTGTTGCAATTACTGGAAGAAAAAATTCCCCAGATTTATACACAATTATTTCAATTTTGGGTCAAGAAGAAACAATTAATCGTTTGGAAAAACTTGAAAAGTTGTTGTAGATGTTAAAAACATATAGTTATTAATTATTTTTTAGCGCAATATTGTTTTGCGCTAAATTTTTTTGTTTTTAGGTGCATTTTTTAAAACTTTTGAAAAAAGATTAAAAATTGCTTGACAAACATATAAATATGTTATAGAATGCTAATTGCAAATTTAATATGCCTCCTTAGCTCAGCGGTGGAGCACTCGGCTGTTAACCGATAGGTCGTAGGTTCGAATCCTACAGGGGGCGCCAGAAGAAGCAAGAGAAATCTTGCTTTTTTTTGTTGGAGAGAAATCGGTTAAGTTTTCGAAGAAAACGCTTGCGATAGCAAGCCAGCCGAGGAGGCTGATCGAAAAAACGGAGTTTTTGCGTAACGGAGCGGAGCGGAGGAATAAACCGACAGGTTAATTACTAAATGGTTTTTTTCGACTTTAAAGCATTGTGTATATTACTTTTGAGGTTGTGTTGCTGTATAACTTTTGAGTGTTTATAATAATCCCTTTAGGGTTTAATTATGCAATGTACACAGCCTATTTAATTTGTTTACATTGAATACTAAGTCTAATGTTAATTCTATATTTATTAATTTTTAAAATAGAAACCACTTTTGTTATTTTTTTATTTTAGTATTCAAAAATTATAATATACTTTAAAAGTATTTGTTTTTAATTTTGCTTAATTATGTTTAACATGTTATTATACATATGTATTTAGGAGTTAGCAATGAAAGATTTACATATTCATACAAAATATTCAGATGGAGAGTATTCGGAAGAAGAAATATTAGACAAAATTTTAAAGGCGGGGATTAAAGAATTTTCTATTTGTGACCATGATACAATTGAAGGTAGTAAAAAAATATATGAATTAATAAAAAAAAATAATTTAGATTTAATTTTTCATAGTGGAGTAGAATTAAGTTGCAGAATTAAGGAGGTTTATAACGGA
>CALWRL010000028.1 GCA_944383945.1 uncultured Clostridia bacterium | reverse complement strand
ACTATATCAAATAAGAGGAAGAGTAGGAAGAAGTAACAAAATAGCATATGCATACTTAATGTATCAGCAAAATAAATATATTTTTCGTTAGGACATTTTTTAGCAATTTCTTTTAAAATGCTAGCGCCACCAATTCCGCTATCCATTACAACAATTTTTTTTGACATATATTTATATATGAGTTTAAATTAAATAAGTTTAGTTAATCAAAGCATTAATTTCATCTTGCGAAAGATTCTTAAAAATGCAGCCATTTAGTGCATTAGAAATTATGTTAGACAACAAATTTATGTTTTTCTTTATATCAACTGGCGACAAAATTAAAGAAGGAAAAGAAGTAATGTTATCTTTAAAATTAGAATCTGTTTCGCTCACCAATGAGCTAGCATAAATTAACATAGGAACACCTATTGTAACAAAGTTTTTAACCCCTAATAAATCCTTTGTTATTTTTTTGTTGTTTGAACCAACTCCACTTCCAGCAGTTAAACCATTTTTTGAAATTTGAAAACAACAACACAGTCTTGAAGTTGAAACAGTTGCTAATGCATCTATTAGAATAACACAATCTGGATTAACCGTTTTGCAAATTGCAATTATAAAATCACTTGTTTCAATTCCTGTGTTAGAAAAAACATTTGGAGAAACAACACTAACCTCAGGTTTGATATTTAACCCTCTTGAAACAATTAATTTATCAACGGTTACAGGCCCCAGCGAATCGTTATAAATGTCTTTGTTCCCCAATCCTATAACTAAAATTTTTTTAGCTTTATTAATTTTAAAAGTTTTTTTTAATTCTTCTTTCAAAATATTTGAAACATAATCTTCTATTTTTGCCCCTAAATAAATTAATGCATTTGCATTAACAACGCTTGTTTTACCATCAGAACTTTTTTTAATTGTTATTCCATAATTAAAGTTTTTTTCAACATCAAACTTGTTGGTTTTTTCGTCAAACATATCTGTTAAATTTCTTTTCATACTTATAGTTTTTGATTTTTTTTATAAAATATTAAAATTTTACTTGCATTTATTTTTTGGTTGTGTTAAAATTCACAGAGTAAAAAAATAAATTAAGGAGAAAAGATCGTGCCAAACATTAAATCTGCTATAAAAAGAGTTTCTGTTAACGAAAAGAAAAATTTAGAAAACAGAATGATTAAATCTAAAATATCAACTTTTATTAAAAACTTTAAGCAAGCAGTTAAAGAAGAAAAGTTTGATGAAGCTAAAGTTCTTTTAAATGAAGTATTTTCTCTTTTAGATACAGCTGCAAAAGATAATGTTATTCACAAAAATAAAGCAAACTCTAAAAAAGCTGCCCTATCTAAATTGTTAGAAAAAAAGTAAAACAAAACGGTTAACCTTAACCGTTTTTTTATTAAAAAAGCCTTTTGTTAAAAGGCTTTTTTATTTATTTTCTATAAGTTTTTCGGCTATGATTTTACTTGCTAAATCTAATTTTTCTGAATCTAATTTTTGGTCGTAAAATTCTTCCAATGTGAAAGCTTCTCCAAATTTAACTTTATTAAATCTGAAAACTCTTGGCTTTTTTTCTATCCAAATAGGAACAATAGGTGTTTTTGTTTTTATTGCAAACATTGCCGCTCCTGCCTTAACTTCTGAAAGCTCAGCATCTGTTTTGTTTCTCGTTCCTTCTGGAAAGATTGTTAAAATATTACCATCGTTTAAAACTTTAATTCCACTTTTAATTGCTGTTAAATCCGTTTTACCCCTATCATCTGGAATTCCACGATCAATTTTCATTATAAATTTAATAAACTTATTTTCAAACAATTCTTTTTTTGACAAAAAATATTGTTTTCTCCAAGTTGAAAAGATAAGTAAAATAGGATCTGCATTGCTTTTATGATTGCATATAAAAATTGCTTTGCCTTGTGGAATGTTCTTTTTGTTTTTAAAAATGGTTGGAAACAATAGCCAAAACCATGGAAACAACAATATCTTTAAAAATACAAGCATCTAATCTCCTCCTAAGAAATTATTAAACCAAAAGCCATTCAATTTCTGGCTTAGTTAATTCTTTATATTTACCTCTTTGAAGTCTTCCAAGAGTTATTTCGCCTATTCTAACTCTCTTTAGCAATAATATGTTTTTGCCTATGGCTTCAAACATTCTTCTAATTTGTCTGTTTTGACCTTCATGAATTATAACAGAAAGCCTTGTTACTTTTCCATCATATTTTATAAAAGTAACTTTAGCTTTTGGCATTCGCTTTCCGTTTTCAACAACGCCTGCTCTTAAAACAGCAAGTTCACTTTCTAAAACTTTGCCCTCAATGTTTGCGATATATTCCTTTTCAATTTCATTTCTTGGGTGAATAATCTCATTAGCAAAAGATCCATCATTTGTTATTAGAATTAATCCCTCTGTGTTGTAATCCAATCTGCCAACAGAAAAAAGGCGCTCTTCTTTTGGAAGTAAATCAAATATGGTTTTTCTACCTTTCTCGTCACTATTTGAACATATATAACCTTTTGGTTTGTTAAGTTTATAATAAACAAAAGATTGCTTCAAAACAACTTTTTTTCCATTGCAAAAAACTTGGTCTTTTTTTTCATCGATGTCAGTTCCTAATTCTGTTTCAAGTTTCCCGTTAACAAAAACTTTGCCTTCTTTAATTAATTCGTCTGCCTTGCGTCTTGATGTTACCCCACATAAACTTAAAAACTTGTTTAATCTCATAAAAAAAATCCTTTGTATATTTATATATATAAATATTAAAGGATTTAATTTATAATTGCAAATAATTTTTTTAAATATTCCAATAATCTGTTATTTCTTCAACCTTATCAAAAAACTTTGTTGATTTAACTTCATCCATCGCATATATTTTTTCTTTAAACAAAACATTTCCGTTCATTTTTATTTTAATTTCGCCTAACTCTTGTTCTTTTTCAACAGGTGCTTCAACTTCTTTTGGCAGTTCAACATCATATTCAATTTTTGCATATTCTTCAACAGTTAAAGGAAGAATGAAATGTTTTTTTGTGTAAGTTTCAACAGTTTCTTTATTTCCATCTTTTACCGGAATTTTGTCGTTAGGTTGATAAGATTTTAATAATGTATATTTTTTAAAATTTTCAAACCCCATGTTTAAAAGCCTTTCTGCTTCTTCAAACATTGGTCCACAATTTAAAACAACACAAATTAATCTCATTCCACCCCTTTCAGCGCTACAAACAAAACATCTTTTTGCATTATCGGTAAAACCTGTTTTGACACCCTCACAACCTTCCATACTCCAAAGTAACTTATTTTTGTTTTTTAAATCTTTGGCTGCAACCTCTTCATTTCCGCTAACCCTAACATTCTTAGTTTTTACTATCTCACAAAATGTATCATTTTTCATTGCTTCTGATGTTATTATTGCCAAATCATAAGCGGAAGTATAATGTCCTTCGCTATCTAGTCCATGGGGATTTGCAAAAGATGTGTTTTTAAGATTAAGTTTTTTTGCTTCATCATTCATTAACTTAACAAACTCTTCTTCGCTTCCTGCAATTCTGCATGCTATTGCAACCGCAGCATCATTGCCAGATGGCAACATTAAACCATATAACAATTCTCTAAGAGTTTTTTCCTCACCTTTTCTTAAATACAAACTAGTACCTTCAATTCCAACGCTTCTATCATCAACAACAAATTTTTCATCTAAGTTTGTTGAATTTTTTAACGCAACTAGTGCCGTCATTATTTTTGTTGTTGATGCCATAGCAAATTTTTCGTTACAATTTTTTTGATATAAAATTCTTCCACTTTCAGCCTCTAAAACAACCATTCCATTTGCGTATGTAGAGGTTGATTCCGATGAATTTAAACAACTTATTTCTTCATCTGCATTAACTTGTTTAACTTTTGTTGCAATTACAGATGTTGAAACATAAGAAAAAACCATAATAAAAACAACTAATCCCAAAACAAAAATTCTTAATTTATCTTTTGTTATCACTTTTTTTTGCCTCCTTTTTATTAATGTAATTGTATAATTTTTCTGATGCAAGCTTCATAATTTCTAAAATTTTTTCACAGTTATTAACACTTTCTGTTGAAATATATTTAACCTCGGAATTAGTAGAAATTAAAAATCCAATTGGATTTAAAGCAACTCCGCCTCCACTTGCCCCTGCCATTGGATAATGAGTTGCAACTCGTCTTGTAGAAAGATCGGCATATTCTCCACCACCAACAACAAAACCAACTGTAACCTTTGAAATTGGAATAACTTCCGTTCCGTCCACAAGTTTAATTGATTCTCCAAATATTGTTTTTGTTGATGAAATTGAATTTAAAGAAGACAAAGTTTTCTCAATTAAATCATCTAAAGAACTTGATTTTTCATAAATTTTCATAACACCACCTTCAGTCTTTATTTTGTGCGCATAATTTATTTTTATTAGTTATTTATACTAAAATTAAATGTTTGCCTTCTGCCCAACTTTTAAAAAAGCAGAAATCATACTGTAAATAATATCGAACAGTGAAATAGCCGTTTTCATTGTTATTGCAAAAGCAAACTTATTGTTGTAAAAATCTGTTTTATTCTTGTGAACAAATTTTCCTGTTGGCTGGAAAACTTTTAATCTGCTTATAATTATTGAAACAAAAATTGAAAACGACGATGAAATAATAGCTGAGGAAAACGGATTTATTGAGCCTATGTGAGAATAAAAATTAACTTTTCTAATTTTTAATTTATTGCTTACTTCTTCTTTAAAATTTTTAATAAATTGTAATTGTTTTTCGCCAAGTTCTAAATCTTTTTTCGTGTTCTTTTTTTCTGTCATAATTAAAATGCTTACACCTTTTCTTTTAATTTTTGCAACAATTATTGAAAAAAACCACATTCTAACGGCAACAGAACCATAGTTATCCAAAAAATTGTAACTAGCCTTAATTGTAAAAGTAAAAGGAAAAACAAAAAGCAAAATTAAAAAAAGCAAAAAAAGAAGATAAAGACTTTCCATAGTCATTATCTTCCCCAAAAAAATAATATTTAACCTTATAAAGTAATTGTTGCCTTTGCAGTTAAAGATAAATCTGCTAAACCAATTCCATCTTTTAGCATATAATAAGCGGCACTGCCAATCATTGCAGCATTATCTGTGCATAATGAAAGTTGTGGCATATAAAGTTCTATCCCATTGTTTATGCATTCATTTTCAAGTGTTGCTTTAAGCTTGCTGTTTGCCGAAACTCCACCTGCAACAACCAATTTTTTTTCGCCGAATTCTTTGCAAGCTTTTATTGTTTTTGCAACAAGTTCGTTTGTAACTTCGCTTTGAAAACTAGCACAAACATCTGGAACACTAACATCAATTTTCTTTTGTTTTTGATTATTAACATAGTTTATAACCGCTGTTTTAAGTCCGCTAAAACTAAAATTATATGTTCCTGACATTGGAGAATGCGAAACAAATTTAATGTTTTCGTTTCCTTCTTTTGCAAATTTATCAACATTTGGCCCGCCCGGATAACTAAGCCCTAAAACTCGTGCAACCTTGTCAAAAGCTTCTCCCGCAGCATCATCAACTGTTGTTCCAATTAATTCATGCGAATTATATGAATTAATTTTTAAAATTGCTGTATGCCCACCACTTACCATTAAACAAATAAAAGGCGGTGTTAATTTGTCATAAGTTAAATAATTTGCTGCAATATGCCCTTTAATATGACTAACAGCAATTAATGGAACATCTAACGAAAAAGCCAAAGATTTAGCAAAGTTAACGCCAACCAACAATGCCCCAACTAGTCCAGCGCCATAAGTAACAGCAACTGCATCAATTTCATTTTCTTTGATTTTTGCCAAACTAAGAGCTTCCTTATAAATGTTAGAAATTGCTGAAACATGATTTCGTGATGCAATTTCAGGAACAACTCCTCCAAATCTTTTATGAATATCTATTTGAGATGCAACAACGTTAGAAAGAATTTTTCTTCCATTTTCAATTATCGCAATGCTTGTTTCATCGCAAGAACTTTCAATTGCTAAAATTTTAACAATTTTTTTTGTTCTTAATGCTTCATATTTTTTTTCCGCTCTATCAAAATACATAATTACGCCTGAATAGCAGTTACAACTGCTGTTAAAATAATATCATTAACCCCACAGCCTCTTGAAAGGTCATTAATTGGTTTATTTAGGTTTTGCAAAATAGGACCAATTGTTTTATATTGCCCGAAATATTGTATTGCTTTATATGTCATGTTTGCAGAATTTAAATCTGGAAAAACTAAAACATTTGCAGTTCCTTTTATGCTTGAATTTGGAAATTTTATTTTACAAACTCTTGGCGAAACAGCTGCATCAAGTTGAATTTCTCCATCAACTAAAAATTTTGTTTTTTTCTTTAAAATTGCAGTTGCAGTTTTAACTTTCTCAACACTTTCGCCTTTCCCAGAGCCATTAGTTGAATAGGATAACATTGCAATTTTTGGTTGCTTGCCAACGAGATTATTGTAACTTTCTGCTGTTTGATTTGCAATTTGTGCAAGTTCTTCTGCTGACGGATTTAAATTTAGGCTAACATCTGCCCCCATTATCACATTGTTTTTTGAAAGAACTTTGTTTTTGCCAAACATTAACATAAATGAAGAAACAATTTCATCTTTTCTTTTTGGCTTAATAATTTGCAATGCTGGTCTTATAACATCTTGGCTAGTTGTTTCTGCACCAGCAACCATTCCGTCTGCAAATCCAGCTTCAACAAGTAATGTTCCAAAATAAATAGGATTTAAAGTTAATTTCTCCGCTTCTTCAATTGTTAAGCCTTTTTCTTTTCTTTTTTCATATAAAACATTAACCAAATCGTTATAAATATCAGAAGTTTTAGGGTTTATTATTGTTATTCCTTTTAATTTGCTTTTATATCTTAAAACCAAAGCACTTTCATCTCCAAGAATAATAACTTTAACAATTTTTTTATTGTTTAAAGCCATAGCGGCTTCCATAACTCTTTCGCTATAACTTGCTTCTGGAAAGACAATTGTTTTTTGCTTTTTTTTTGCAATTTTAATTAGTTTTTTTTCGTTAAACATTCTTTCTCCCAATCATATAGTTACTAAATTAGTCGTAAATTATTTTAAATGAATAAAACGTTTTTGTCAAATAAACTTATATTATTGAAGAATAAATTTTTGGTTTTGAAAAAACCAAAGCTTCTTTTGGCAATTTTCTTTTTAATCATAATAATTTCTATTGTTGTTCAACCAACGAAATACATACAAATTGCCTATCAAGGAATTTTAGTTTGGGCAACTCAAATTTTACCTGCTCTATTTCCATTTATGATTTTCACTAAACTTTTAACATCAACAGGGTATGTTGAAAGTGCATCAAAATTTTTTTCTCCCATAACAAAAAAACTTTACAACACTCCTGGAATTTCATCTTACGTTTTTTTAATGAGCATTCTCTCTGGCTACCCTTTGGGAGCAAAAATAACATCAGATTTGTATTCAAACAAACTTTTAACTCGCTCACAAGCTTCACGCATTGTTTCATTTACTTCAAATTCTGGCCCAATGTTTATTATAGGAACTGTTGGAGTTGGCATGTTAGTTTCACCAATTTCCGGATACATCATTTTACTTTCTCATATTTTAGGTTCTTTAATAAATGGCTTATTATATAGAAAATATAACCCAAAAGAAATAAAAGTTAACAATTATAAAAACGAAACAGTTAAAGACGATGTTTTAACGCAAATAATGTTTAACGGAATAAACTCTTGTTTATTAATAGGCGGTTACATAACAATATTTTTTATTATAACCGAAAGCCTTTATTCTCTTGGAATTTTTTCACCAATTGAAAATTTACTAAATTGTTTTGGAGTTGAAAAAAGTATAACAAAAGGTTTAATGTTTGGTTTTTTTGAAATAACAAAAGGTTGTTTGTTAATTTCATCTTCTTTGGCAAGTTTGCAAATTAAAACTGCGCTTTGTTCCCTCTTAATATCTTTTGGCGGTTTAGCTATATCTTTTCAAGCTTTTGCATTTTTGAATAGTTTTAAAATCTCTAAAAAATATTACTTTCTCCAAAAAACAACTCATGCAACAATAAGCTTTATTATAGCACTTATTCTTTCATACTTGCTCATTTAAAAAGCATTTTCTATGTGATTAATTTCATTGTTTAAAACTTCAATAACATCAAATCTGCATTGTGTTTGTAATTTCTTTTTCATCTTTAAGTATGAAAGTGCAACCTTTTTTATTTTTTGTTGTTTTATGTAATTAACACTTTCACATGGCAAACCAAATTTTTTGCTTGATCTCGCTTTAACTTCAACAAAAACAATAAGGTTATTTTTGCATTCAATATTATCATTTTCACCAATATAATTAT